>JAASSQ010000012.1 GCA_021767845.1 Roseovarius sp.
ATGTGCCGCTGGCCGCCTTCACCGCGACCGCCGATGCCGAAACCCGCGCCGAGATCGTCGAAAAGCTGTTCGACGGGCAAGCCCCGCAAACCTTTCTGCGCGGTTTCGACCGGCCCAACATCCACCTAGCCTTCAGCCCCAAGGACAGCCCCCGCCGCCAAATCATGGAGTTCGCAGCCGCGCGCAAGGGTCAGTCCGGCATCGTCTATTGCGGCACGCGCGCGCGGACTGAAAGCCTGGCCAACGGGCTGCGCGAGGGCGGGCACAACGCCTGCCACTACCACGGCGGCATGGAGGCCGACGACCGCCGCGCCGTCGAGGCCCGTTTCAACGCCGAAGACGGGCTGATCGTGGTGGCCACCGTCGCCTTCGGCATGGGCGTGGACAAGCCCGATATCCGGTGGGTGGCCCATGCCGACCTGCCCAAATCCATCGAGGCCTATTACCAGGAGATAGGCCGCGCGGGGCGCGACGGGGCACCCGCCGAGACCCTGACCCTGTTCGGCCCCGACGACATCCGCCTGCGCCGGTCGCAGATCGACGAGGGGCTGGCCCCGCCCGAACGCCGTATGGCGGATCACGGCCGGCTGAATGCTCTTCTGGGGCTTGCCGAGGCGCTGGAGTGCCGGCGGGCCACGCTGCTGGAATATTTCGGCGAGCAGGCCCCGCCCTGCGGCAATTGCGATCTGTGCGACACGCCGCCCGAGATCTTCGACGGCACCCAGCCCGTGCGCAAGGCGCTGTCGGCGATCCTGCGCACCGATGAACGCTATGGTGCGGGGCACCTGATCGACATCCTGACCGGAAATGCTACCGACAAGGTGCGCGAGCGCGGGCACGACGATCTGCCGACCTTTGGCGTGGGGCGCGACATGGACCTGCGCGGCTGGCAAGGGGTGTTCCGGCAGATGATGGGGCACGACCTGGTGCGGCCCGATCCCGAACGGCACGGCGCGCTGCGGATGACCGAGGCGGCGCGCCCGATCCTGCGCGACGAGGACAGCATCACCCTGCGCCGTGACACGCTCGTGCCCAAATCCCGGCGGCCCGCGGCCAATGCGCTCGTCTCGGACGAGGACGCGCCGCTGCTGTCGGCGCTCAAGGCCAAGCGGCGGGCGCTGGCCGAGGCGGCGAAGGTTCCGGCCTACGTGGTCTTCAACGACCGCACCCTGATCGAGATGGCCGAAACCCGGCCCTCCAGCCTTGACGATCTGGCCCGCATCAGCGGTGTCGGCGCCAAGAAGCTGGAGCGCTATGGCGATGCCTTCCTGCAGGTCATAAACGGCGAGGCCGAGGCGATGCACCCGACACGGCGCAGGCTGGCGGGCCGCGCGGCCGGGTCGCTTTATGACCGCCTGCTCGAAGTGCAGGCGGATCTGGCCCGCGGCGAGACCGGGATCGACAAGCCGTTGAGCTGTTCGGCCTCGGTGCTGGCGCGGGTGGCATCCGCGCGGCCGCGCGATCTGGGCGAGCTGACCCGCATCCTGGGCGAGCGCCGCGCCGAACGCTTCGGCCCCGCTTTTCTGGACGTTCTGCAGGCGGCGGACTAAATCTGGCCGGGAACCGGAGAAGGGAAGGTTGCACATGCTGGTTGTCGTTTCGCCCGCGAAGAAAATGGACATGCAGCCGGTGGAAGGCGTGAACACGACGCGCCCCGCCTTTCAGGCCGAGGCCGATGAACTGGCCGGGGTGGCGCAGGGCCTGTCGGTGAGCGAGCTTCAGAAGCTCATGAAGATCAGCGAGAACCTTGCCAAGCTGAACCATGACCGGTTCAACGACTTTGGCGAGATGGAGGAAAAGCCCGCCGCGCTGGCCTTTGCCGGGGATACCTACCAGGGGCTCGAGGCCGCGTCGCTCGACCCGGACGAGATGTCCTGGGCGCAGGATCATTTTCGCATCCTGTCGGGGCTTTACGGCGTTCTGCGCCCGCTTGATGCGATCCAGCCCTACCGGCTGGAGATGGGCAGCCGCCTGAAGACCGAAAAGGGCAAGACGCTGTATGACTACTGGGGCGACAAGATCGCCCGCGCGCTCAACCAGCAGGCCGACGCGGTGAAGACCGATGTTCTGGTCAACTGTGCCAGCCAGGAGTATTTCGGGGCCGTCGATACCGACGCCCTGAAACTGCGCGTCATCACCCCGGTCTTCATGGAAGACAAGCCGGGCGGCCCCAAGATCGTCAGTTTCCACGCCAAGCGCGCCCGTGGCGCGATGGCCCGCTACATCATCCAGCATCGTCTGACCGATCCTGCCGCGCTGACCGAGTTCGACACCGGCGGCTACCATTACGAGGCCGACCTTTCGGAACCCGACAAGCCGGTTTTCGTGCGCCCCACCGACGCCTGATCGCCCACGGGATCGACCGTGCCTTCGGGTCGGGCGGCGGTGATCTGGGCGATGATCGTAGCCTTGCGCAATGGCTTGGTCAGATACCGATCCAGACCGGCGGCAAGGATCTCGGCCTCGTCCCCATCCATCGCGTGCGCGGTCATGGCCACGATCGGCACGTGTGTGCCATCGCCTGACTGCGCCTCGATCTCGCGGATCTGTGTGGCGGCCTCTTTTCCGTCCATGCCTGGCATCGAGATGTCCATGAAAACAATGTCGGGCGCGAAGGACTGGAACAGCGCGACCGCCTGCATCCCGTCCTCGGCGAATTCCAGCTCGATCTCGAGCGCCTTGAGCATCTTGGAAAAGACCAGCCGGTTGGTGCGGTTGTCCTCGGCTGCCAGAACCCGCATCCGGCGGGCAGGCGCGGGCGGCGCCGCGGGCGCGCGGGGCCCGACCGACCGCAACGCGGCGCACAGGCCGCTGCGCGAGGCGGGTTTCTGCACCACGGCCGTTACGAAGCGGCGCGCGGGATCCTGTTCGGCGCCGCCGCTGCCGGGGCTGAGCAGGATGAAGGGCAGGTCATGCCCGGCCTCGTGCATCGCCTCGGCCAGTTCCATGCCGTCCATCCCCGGCATGTGGTGATCGGCCAGCACGAGATCGGCCTCCGCCAGCCGCGTCAACGCCTCGGCGCCGCTGGTGCAGGTTGTGACCTCGAGCCCCAGCTTCATGAGCTGCTTTTCAAGGATCGCGCTGTGTTCGGCATGCGGCTCGACGATCAGGGCGCGGGCCAGCTCCTCGGGGAGGCGCAACTGTTCGGGGTCGAGCGGCTCGGCCACGGGCAGGTCCAGCGCGATGCCGAAGGTCGATCCGCACCCCTCGTCGGACTCGATCCAGATGTCGCCGCCCATCATGTCCACCAGTTTCCGCGAAATCGACAGGCCAAGCCCCGTGCCCTCGAACTTGCGGTTCTTCGCATCCTCGACCTGGTTGAATTCCCCGAAGACATGGGCGCGTTTCTCGGGCGCGATGCCGATCCCGGTGTCATGCACCGTGATGTGCAGCCGCGCGGTATCGCCCGCGCCCGTGGTCTGCCCGGTCGGTACCCCGACCACGCGCACCAGCACATGCCCGGTTTCGGTGAATTTCACCGCGTTGCCCATCAGGTTGGTCAGGATCTGGCGGATGCGCCCCGGATCGCCAATGAATTGCGTTGGCAGGAACATGTCGTAATCGACCAGAAGCGCCAGCCCCTTGTCGCGCGCGTTGGGTTGCAGAAGCATCACCAGTTCATGCACCGCGCGTTCCAGATCGAAAGGTTCGTTGTTCAGAACCAGCTTTTCGGCCTCGATCTTGGAGTAGTCCAGAACGTCGTTGATGATGACCAGCAGCGCCTCGCCGGAATTGCGGATCGTGTCGGCGTAGAGGCGTTGTTCGTCGGTCAGGGCGGTGTCCATCAGCAGTTCGGCCATGCCGACCACGCCGTTCATGGGCGTTCGGATCTCGTGACTCATGTTCGCCAGGAAGGACGATTTGGCGCGGCTTGCGGCCTCGGCCCGGCGGCGGGCCTCGTTCAGTTCCTTTTCGTGGCGGATCGTGTCGGTGATGTTGAGCGCCAGGTTGACCACGTCGCCGTCATGCCCGCGCTGGTCGATCAGCTTGATATAGGTGCCGTTCCACAGGCGGATCACCTCGGGGTCGGGATTGGGGCTTTGCCAGCGGTCGAGCATCCGTTCGCGCCAGGCCGCCGGTGCCTCATCCCCGATATTGACGATGCCTTCCTCGGTCAGGAATTGCAGGATCTCGATATAGGACACGCCGGGCCGGACGCTTTCCAGCCCCTCGAACACCGAAAGCCAGGCGTGGTTCGCCGCGATCATCCGGCTGTCGGCGTCGAAAAAGGCGAACCCGTCCTGGATGGTCTGGATCGAATGCCAGAGCCGCCGCTCGGCGATCTGGACCTTCTGGTTGGCCACCGTCAGATCGGATTTGACACGGCGGTTTTCGTCGCGGACCGTCTCGACCTCGGCGCGGGTTTCCACGATCTGGTCCGAGAGCTGGCGGGCGTGTTTGCCCAGTTTGCGGTTGGCGGCCTGCAATTCGGCCTGCTTCTGTTCCAGCAGCCGTTCGGCGGCCAGACGCGCGCGCCGTTCCTCGGCCAATTTGTTGGCAAGGCTCATGCCCCTTCTCCGACAGCCCTGTCCCGCGGGACGGCCCCGACCATCCGCGATTGTGGTGAAGAACCTGTTAAGGCGCGGTGCGCGGGGGCGGTTGATGCGGCGCGGCTCAGGCCATAGCCTGCTTGTGGATGCACCAAGACAGGAGGCGCGCATGACCGGGCAGCAAGTGGCCACCGCGCAATGGCGGGCGCTGGATCGCGAAGGCGAGGACAAGTGCACGCTGGCCCATGCCGATCATGGCTGGGTTCTGCTTGGCCATGCGCGGTTCCGCGACGAGGCGGGATTTGCCGCGCTGGATTACGTCATCCGCTGCGATCCCGCCTGGCAAACGATCAATGCCGATATTGCCGGCTTGCACGGGGAACGCGACGTGAAGCTGCGACTTGATTGCGACAAGGGTCATTGGACGCTGAACGACGTGCCGCAACCGCAGGTCGGGGTTGCGCATGTGCTGGACCTGTCCTTCACGCCCGCGACGAACCTGTTGCCGCTGCGCCGCCTGTCCGAACAGGCCGCGCCGCGCCTGTCGATGCGGGTGGCCTGGCTTCGCTATCCCGACCAGGCGTTGGAGCCGCTGGACCAGACCTACACGGCGGGCGGCACGCTGGATCACGTGCTCTATCGCGGCGAACAGACCGGCAGCTCGGTTCATTTGCAGGTCGATACCACCGGGTTCGTCACGCTCTATCCCGGTCTTTGGGAAGGCGAGGTGACGGCCGCCGCGCCGGACTAGGTCCGGGCCGCGTCAGAGCCGTTCGAAGGCAAGCGCGATCCCCTGTCCGCCCCCGATGCACATGGTCACCAAGGCGCGCTTGCCGCCGATGCGCTCAAGCTCGTAAAGCGCCTTGATCGTCAGGATCGCACCGGTCGCGCCGACCGGGTGGCCAAGCGCGATCGCGCCGCCGTTCGGGTTGACCTTGGCAGGGTCGAGCCCCAGCCCCTCGTTGACCGCGAGGGCCTGTGCCGCGAAGGCCTCGTTCGACTCGATCACGTCGAAATCCGCCGCCGACAGGCCGGTATTGCCCAACAGCCGTTCAACCGCCGGGACCGGGCCGATGCCCATCACCTCGGGGCGGACGCCGGCATGGGCATAGCCCAGGATGCGCGCGCGGAGCTTGAGGCCCGCGGCCTCGGCCGCCTCGGCCCGCGCCAGCACCATCGCCGCCGCGCCGTCATTGATGCCGCTGGCATTGCCCGCCGTCACGGTGCCGTCCTTCTGGAAGGCGGGGCGCAGGCCGGACAGGCCCTCGGCGGTGGTGGGCTTGGGGTGCTCGTCGGTGTCGAAGGCCACCGTATCGCGTTTCACCTTCACCTCGACCGGCACGATCTGGTCCTTGAAATGGCCCGCCTCGATCGCCCTGGCCGCGCGCTGCTGGCTTTCAAGCGCGAAGGCGTCCTGCGCCTCGCGGGTGATGCCGTGCTCGGCCGCGACATTCTCGGCGGTGACGCCCATGTGCCCGGTGCCGAAGGGGCAGTTGAGCGCGCCCAGCATCATGTCGAGCGTGCGTACGTCGCCCATCTTGGCGCCCCAACGTTGATCGGGGATGATGAAGGGCGACCGGCTCATGCTTTCGGCGCCGCCGGCCAGGGCGAAATCGGCGTCGCCCAGCATCAGGGATTGCATCGCAGAAACGACGGCTTGCGCGCCCGAGCCGCACAGGCGGTTGACGTTCATCGCCGGGGTCGTGTCGGGGATGCCGGCCTCGATCGCGGCCACCCGGCTGAGATACATGTCCTTGGGTTCGGTGTTGATGACATGGCCGAAGACCACGTGGCCCACCTGCGCGGGATCGATGCCCGACCGCTCCATCGCGGCGCGGGCCACGGTGGCGCCCAACTGGCTGGGCGGGGTGGCGGCGAGGCTGCCGCCGAAGGTGCCGATGGCGGTGCGGGCGCCGTCCAGAATCACGATGTCGGTCATGTCCTCATTCCCTTGCTCAAAGTGTTGCGCGCACGGTAGCTGGACAGGTGCGGGAAGTGCAATGCAAACGTGCCGTCACCGTGAGTCCGGGGCGAATCGGGTTAATGCGCTGAAAAACCGGGAAAACCGCATGTCGGTGCAACGTCGGTATCACGTCGGTATTACGTCGGTGCGATGTCGGTGGCGCGGGCAGGGTTAACAGGGCGTGCGCCCTGTTCAGTCCGGGCGCAGCGGCCGGCGGCCCTGGTCGGTCAGAAGCCAGCAGTCGCGCCCCTCGAACACGGCCGCGCAGAGCGGGCGGTCCCAGCCCGCCCCGCCATCGAGGTTCACGCGGTTGCCGTAATGCCGGGGATGATCCAGCGCGGTGTGCCCGTGCACCACCAGCCACGGGTGCGGGGCGGGCCAGCTTAGAAACGGCTCGCGAATCCACATCAGGTCATCCGGGCTTTGCCGGGTGAGCGGCACCCCGGGGCGAATGCCCGCATGCACGAAAAGCAGTTCGTCTTCTTCATGGAAAAACGGCAGCCCGGCGATGAAATCTCGATGCGCCTTGGGAATGGTGGCGCGGGCATCGGCAAGGATGTCGGCCATCTCGCGCCCCTCGGTCGCCACCCCGTAGCTGGCCAGCGTGGTGTCGCCGCCAAGGCGCGGCGCGGTCCATGGCAAGTCCGGGTGGCCCTTGCTGGCATAGGCGTCGCCGTGTTCGAGGAACCGGGTCACGTAGTCGTCATGGTTGCCCTTGACCACGACCCAGTCACGGCCCTCGGCCTGCCCGGCCAGAACCGTGTCGATCACCCCGCGGCTGTCGGGGCCGCGATCCACCAGATCGCCCAGGAACACCACGCGCGCCCGCGCGCCGCCGTCCGCGTCGATCCGCGCGAGGGCATCGCCCAGCATTGCGCGCTGGCCGTGGATGTCGGGGATTACGTAGATCGGATCGGTCATGGCAGGACTGTCGCGCAGCGTCCGTTTTCCTGCAAAGGAAAACGGCCCGGAAAACCGATGTTTTCCGGGCCGCCTTGGATGTTTCAGGCACTTGCGTCAGGCCACGTCGAATTCCAGCGGGCGGACCTGCTGGAACTTGCCGGTGCCTTCGAGTTGCTTGATGACGGTCGAGTCGACGGGCCCGTCAACGTAAAGCAGCGCGATCGCCTCGCCGCCCGCGTTGGACCGCCCAAGGGTGAAGTTGGCGATGTTGACGCCGCTTTCGCCCATCATCTGGCCGAGCGTGCCGATGATGCCCGGCTCGTCGCGGTTGGTGGTGTAAAGCATGTGCTGCCCGATCTCGGCGTCGATGTTGATGCCCTTGATCTGGATGAAGCGCGGTTTGCCGTCGCTGAACACCGTGCCGCCGATCGAGCGTTCGCGCTTGTCGGTCACCACGGTCAGCTTGATGTAGCCCTCGAAGGCGCCCGACTTGTCCTGCTTGGTCGTGCTGATCTTGACGCCGCGTTCCTTGGCCACGATCGGGGCCGAGACCATGTTCACTTCGGGGTTCACGGATTTCATGATCCCGGCGATGGCCGAACAGGTCAGCGCGTCGAGGTTCATCTCGGACACGACACCGTCATAAAGGATGTTGATCGCCTTGATCGGCTCGTCCGTCATCTGGCCGATGAAGTTGCCGAGGTGATCCGACAGCTTGATCCAAGGGCCCATGATCTTGGCCTCCTCGGCGGTGACCGAGGGCATGTTGAGCGCGTTGGCCACCGCGCCGGTCAGCAGGTAATCCGACATCTGCTCGGCCACCTGCAAGGCCACGTTTTCCTGCGCCTCGGTTGTCGCGGCGCCCAGGTGCGGGGTGCAGACCACGTTGGGCAGCCCGAAAAGCGGGTTCTCGGTGGCGGGTTCCTCGGCGAACACGTCGAAGCCCGCGCCCGCGACATGGCCCGATTGCAGCAGGTCGGCCAGCGCCTGTTCATCGACCAGCCCGCCGCGCGCGCAGTTGATGATGCGCACGCCCTTCTTGGTCTTTTCCAGGTTCTCGCGCGACAGGATGTTGCGGGTCTGGTCGGTCAGCGGAACGTGCAGCGTGATGAAATCCGCCCGCGCCAGCAGCTCGTCCAGTTCGACCTTTTCGACCCCCATCTTGTCGGCCTTTTCCTGGCCCAGGAACGGGTCATAGGCGATGACCTTCATCTTCAGGCCGCGGGCGCGGTCGCAGACGATGCCGCCGATATTGCCCGCCCCGATCACGCCGAGGGTCTTGCCGGTCAGCTCGGTGCCCATGAACCTGGATTTTTCCCATTTGCCCGCCTGGGTCGAAACGCTGGCCTCGGGTATCTGGCGGGCCACGGCGAACATCATCGCGATGGCGTGTTCGGCGGTGGTGATCATGTTGCCGAAAGGCGTGTTCATCACGATCACGCCTTTCTTCGACGCGGCCTCCTTGTCGATATTGTCGGTGCCGATGCCGGCGCGGCCGATGACCTTGAGGTTGTCCGCGGCGTCGAGGATCTTTTCGGTGACCTTGGTGGCCGAACGGATGGCAAGGCCGTCATACTGGCCGATCACCTCGCGCAGCTTGTCCTTGTCCTTGCCCAGGTCGGGCATGAAATCCACGTCGATGCCGCGATCGCGGAAGATCTGGACGGCAGTTTCGGAAAGCTTGTCGGAAACGAGTACCTTGGGAGCCATGTTCCTGGTCCTTTGCATTTGCATTGTCTGGAGAGCCGGCGCGCGGGGACCGCGCGCCCTGGGGTGTGTTGCGGATGGATTTTCGGGCGGGCCTGTCAGGCCGCGTCGGCCAGGGCCTCGATCTCGGACTCGTAGGCCCATTTGATCCACGGCATCAGCGCGCTGACGTCACTGGCCTCGACCGTGCCACCGCACCAGATCCGCAGGCCCGGCGGCGCGTCGCGATAGGCGCCGATGTCATAGGCTACGCCCTCGGCGTCGAGCCGCTTGACCACGGCCTTGGCAAAGGCCGCCCCGTCGGTGATCCGCTCATCGGTGAATTTCAGGCAAACGCTGGTGTTCGAGCGGTATTCCGGCTGCTCCACCAGGAAGGCGATCCAGTCGTTTTCCGCGACGAAGGTCTGCACCGCGGCCAGGTTCAGGTTGGCGCGGTCGCGCAGCCCGTCCAGGCCGCCCACCTCGCGCGCCCAGTCGAGCGCCAGCAGGTAGTCTTCGACGCATAGCATCGAGGGAGTGTTGATCGTCGCGCCCTCGAAGATGCCTTCGTTCAGCTTGCCGCCCTTGGTCAGGCGGAAGATCTTGGGCAGGGGCCAGGGCGGGGTGTAGCTTTCCAGCCGCTCCACGGCGCGCGGCGACAGGATCAGCATCCCGTGCGCGGCCTCGCCGCCCAGGACCTTCTGCCAGGAGAAGGTGGTCACATCCAGCTTGTCCCAGGGCAGGCGCTGGGCGAAGGCGGCGGAGGTGGCGTCGCAGATCGTCAAGCCCTTGCGGTCGGACTTGATCCAGTCGCCATTGGGCACGCGCGCGCCGCTGGTGGTGCCGTTCCAGGTGAACACCACGTCATTGTCGGTATCGACCGTGGACAGGTCCACGATCTCGCCATAGGGCGCTTCCTTGACCGCGGCGTCGAGCTTGAGCTGCTTGACCGCGTCGGTCACCCAGCCGGCGCCGAAGCTTTCCCAGGCCAGCATCTCGACCTTGCGTTCGCCCAGAAGGCTCCACATCGCCATTTCCACGGCGCCGGTATCCGAGGCGGGAACGATCCCGATGCGGTAATCGCCGGGGATGCCGAGGATCTCGCGGGTGCCTTCGATGGCGGCTTTGAGCTTGTCCTTGCCGACGGCGGCACGGTGGCTGCGCCCCAGGGGCGCGTCGGCCAGCTTGCTGAGATCGAATGTGGGGGGTTTGGCGCAGGGGCCAGAGGAAAAACGCGGGTTGGCCGGCCGCGTCGCCGGTTTCTGTATCGTCATTGCTGGTATCCTTCCAGATATACGCCCCTCGTTGGGGAGGGGTGTCCCACGGACGGGGATACGGCCAAGCCGGGACTTTCGCAAGTGCAGAAATGTCGCTATAGCGCCGGTCGAGTGCCCGAATGCGACCCTTTTGATTACGATCGGAAACCTGCCGCCATGTATATCGCCTCGCTGATTGCGCCCGCAGGCGTGCTGGACCCCGCGCTGGTTGACGCGCTTCGCAACGCCTGGGGCGGGGGGGACGTGCAGTGGCTGTCGCCCGACGAGGCGGCGGAGTTCCCGCTGGCGCAGGTGCCCGGCAACCGCTGGGACATCTGGGCCGAGTTGCAGGACCAGCGCGTCGATCTGGTGGTGCAGCCCGCCGAGGGGCGGCGCAAGCGGATGCTGCTGGCCGACATGGACAGCACGATGATCCGGCAGGAATGCATCGACGAGCTGGCCGATGTGGCCGGCGTCGGCGATCAGGTGAAAGAGATCACCGCCCGCGCCATGAACGGCGAGCTGGATTTCGAAGGCGCGCTGCTGGAGCGGGTCGCGCTTCTCAAGGGGCTGGACGCGGGCGTGATCGAGCAGGTTCTGGCCGAGCGCATCACCTACATGCCGGGCGGTGCCGAACTGGTGGCGACAATGACCGCGCAGGGCGCGCATTGCGTCCTGGTCTCGGGCGGGTTCACGGCCTTCACCGCGCGGGTCGCGGCCGATTTGGGGTTTCACGAGAACCGCGCCAACACCCTGCTGATCGAGGAGGGCGCGCTGACCGGCGACGTGGCTCGCCCGATCCTGGGCCGCGAGGCCAAGGTGCAGGCGCTGCAGGAAACCACCGAGCGGCTGGGCCTGTCCCCCGCCGAGGTGATCGCCGTGGGCGACGGTGCGAACGATCTGGGGATGCTGGGGCTGGCCGGGGCAGGGGTGGCGCTGCATGCCAAGCCCTCGGTCGCGGCGCAATGCGACATCCGCGTCAATCACGGGGATCTGACCGCACTGCTGTTCCTGCAGGGCTATGATCGTGGCAGCTTCGTCACAGGCTGAGGTCTGATCCGCCCATCAAACAGGCACCCGGCGCCGCCGCGCATGAGCGGGGGCCGCCCCGCGTGCCTGCCCGCTTGCAGCCCGCGCCGCGCTGCCCCATATCATGCCGCATGAGCGGACAGGCAGACATGACCTCTTCAACATTCCGGGCCAGGGTGGCGTCGATCATCGACCGTCGCGGCGTGCAGAATTTCATCCTCGGCGTGATCCTGTTCAATGCCGTGATCCTCGGGATGGAAACCTCCGATGCGATCATGGCCGCGGCCGGCCCGCTGATCCTGACTCTGGATACGATCTGCCTGTCCATCTTCGTGGCCGAGATCGCCGCGAAACTGGTGGCGCGTGGTCCCTTGACCTTCTTCAGGAGCGGCTGGAACATCTTCGATTTCGTGATCGTCGGCATCTCGCTGGTGCCGGCGGGGCAAGGCCTGAGCGTGCTGCGCGCGCTGCGCATCCTGCGCCTGCTGCGGGTGCTGTCGGTCACCCCGTCGCTGCGCCGCGTGGTCGAGGGGTTGATGAGCGCGCTGCCCGGCATGGGCTCGGTCTTTCTGCTGATGGGCATCATCTTCTATATCGGGTCGGTCATGGCCACGAAGCTCTTTGGCGCGACCTTCCCCGAATGGTTCGGCACGCTGGGGCTGTCGGCTTATTCGCTGTTCCAGATCATGACGCTGGAAAGCTGGTCGATGGGCATCGTGCGCCCGGTGATGGAGGTCTATCCCCACGCCTGGGCGTTTTTCGTGCCCTTCATCCTGGTTACGACCTTCGCAGTGGTGAACCTTGTCGTCGGTCTGATCGTGAACTCGATGCAGGACGCCCACCACGCGGAGGACGCCGAGAAGACCGACAGCTACCGCGACGAGGTGCTGTCACGCCTCGACCGGATCGAGGCGGCGCTGGACAAGCGGGATGCGGGCTGAGGCGTTCGCCGGGACGCGAAGCTTTCGGCAACTGGCTGTCGGCCGCGTGTGTGATGAAAAAGGGGCGGCCGGGAAGCGATCTCGCCGCAGCCTGAGTCGGGCACCAACGGAAGGTGCGCGCGACAAGCGTGCTTTTCACAGCGTTCCAACGGCTCTCCACAATTCCTAGAAGCCGTGAAGCCTTTTTGCCCACTGCAGGCCGATAAAGAGGCCTTTGATACGGGGGAGAATACCTAGTGCCAGAACCGTCGCGAGCGCCATCATCGACAGGGCGACCCAGAGTGGCTCGGGGTCGAACAGGGAATAAATCAAACCGAACATCGGAAAGATGATCGCAACCACGACCAAGAGGGTGAAATAAGCGGGCCCGTCATCGACGCTTGCGTGAAGAAGTTCCTGCCCGCAACAGTCGCATTCGTCTTTAACCTTGAGGTAACCGGAGAGGATTCTTCCGTTTCCACAAGATGGGCACTTCAGCTGCAGGCCTCTGAAGATTGCTGTTCGCGTATCGCGTTCCCCGGCTGTTGGCATGACATAATCCGTATTGCTCGCGTCTGTTCCATGCGTCACGTCAGTCATTGCATGATGCCATCGGAACAGCAACAAGACCCCATCATGGAGCCCTTCGAGACCCTTACTCTGAAGGTCGGCCATCACGGATTAATACCAGGATCTGAAGGTCCGATGTCGATCTGCGCTGTCATTGCCCCGTGGTGGTGAGCGCGCAGTGCCTTGCAGCGCCCTGGCCCATCCCCGAAGGCCTTTTGAGCAAAGGCGCCGCGCTCCGCGAAATCCTACCGCGACCGCGCCGATTCAAGAACCATGTCTTGGAGATTGGCCTGCCCGGTCTTCACGTCACGAGTTGGAGTGCCGTTGCGTGGGGCGCCGGAGCGTTTCGTTTGGGGTAAGGGCTGCTTTTCAGTGTCAGCCGGATTTGCGGTTCTTTCGCCGACCCAAGGTAGCCAGCCCGCCAAGTGCCCCGATCAAAAGGAACCCTGCGGCCGGAAGTGGAATGGGCGACGCGGTGACAAGGTTTTGGCTGTATTGCGGATTTCCACGCGAGTCACTCGATTCCAGGAAGGTGAGCTTGTAGGGCTGCGCCACGCTGCCATTGATCCCGGCCAGCAGTTGATTGGCCCGGGTCACGCCCGCCGAATAACCGGATGCCCGGAAATCGCCCGATGCGGCATCGAAAGCGCCAGCCACGATCGTGTCGTCGCCTTCGAACACGACTTCCCACAAAGCCAGTTGGAAGCCGACCGAGTCCGCGTCGGTGGTCAGATCCAGCATGGAATAGGCGGTGTCATACAGTTTTTGAACCCAGGACTTGCGCGCCAGAGACAAGGCGGTCGTGTTCGAATATGGCACGAAGCCGGTGCTGTCTTCGGTGACGTCGTATTTCGACGACAGGCGCAGGCGGTCATCGATATCCAGGCAGAACGCGATGAAATCCCCGAGCACCGGAGCCTTCAGCGCGAACGCGCCGACGCTTGCACGGATGCTGCCAGCCTGATCATCGGTGATGGTCATGGCCTTGTTGCCATAGGGCCCGTGAGTGTTCGAAGCCTGTTTGCTAACCTCGACAGTTGCCGCGTCGGCCGCCCCGGTAAACAGGGCGAACGACGCCGCAACCACAAAGGATTTGGTCATTGAAAAAATTTGCATATTCATTTACTCGGATATTCGATTTAAAAACTTAAACACGACGCCAGAGCGCTACATTTCACCACACGATGGTCACAATCAGGTCATAATCCGGGGCATTCCCTAGCAAATCAACAACTACCACCCCTGGTTGTGATCAAACTGGCGACCACTCGAAAATTGCAACTTCAGATAGTATTTGTTCGGGAAATCCGGCGTCCTGACAACTTATTGTTGCTCGATCGGGAGCAATGGTTGCCCGCGAATCAACTTTGCCGTTTGTCGTCTGGCTGGCAGCTTGGCCAGAAATCGGCCGGTTTTCCGAAACGGTCGAGAAAGCGCGCGGCATCCGGGCGAACGCGGTGGGTGACCTCGGCGCGCAGAGCAGGGGTCCATGCGATGCCCGCGTCGATCGGGGCCGCAACGCGCCGTTTCAGCGCCAGCTTGAGGCGATGCGGCACAAGGTGCTTGTAGGTTTCGAACCCCCGCATGCGGCGCAAGGCCTTGACCACCGGCGGATCTACGATCTTCTCGGCGCGTGTATTGGCGGGTTTGCGTTCCGCCATGGTGCTTGCGGAGTCAGGGATCTCAAGGAAACGGCACAGATCGCGGATGACGGCGGGCTTGTCGGCGAGGTAGTCTTCGAAGAAGATCACGTGGATCCGGGACTCGGGGAAACGTTCTGTGAATATGGTGTAGACTTGCTCGTAAAGGCTTCCTTGAAGCAGGCCCCACTCGTGCATGGCGCGGGAAAACTCGACAGGCGCGCGCCCGTTGGCCAGCTCCTGGACATATGCCGACTCGATCCGGACAATCGGGTCGCGAACCATGTAGATCAATCGCACATCGGGCAGAGCGGCATGGATGCGATCTGCCACCCGGCCGGCGCGCCGGCCGGTCGCATAATCCGGTGAGCCTTCCATAATGATTTTCTGACCAGTGGGGCGAAACAGCGAGCGATAGTAGTCGAGGCCGCGATCGTACCGGGCCGAGAAGAACCGCGTTTCCTTCGATGGGTACATCCAGATGTCGGGATGGTGCTGCAAGTCACTGCACAGACTGGTGGTGCCCGCTTTGGCGGCACCGATCAGGATCGTGTTGGGCAGGGAAGGCATCAAGGGCCGCTCATCAGTTGCGTCATCGGAAATCAGGATATCAGAAATACGTGTCCATCCCGCGTGGTGAGATCGCGATGGCGTTGACAGGCTGAGATCATGGCCTGACCGGTGCTGCGTTTGCAAGCGCGCCAGATCAGATGCCGGTGCGAACATCTGCACAAAGTGCATTGAACTTGATCGCGTTGCGGAATCGGGCAACGCTGCAGCGTGGGTATGGAGGCCCCGGTGCAAAGCGGACGGGATGCGGCAGGAGGTGGAGTTGGTGAACGTCTATCAAGATGCGCGGCGTCGCTTCAAATTCTGGCTACAACAGAAATCTGTGGATCGCTACGCGTTCATCCACATCAACAAATGCGGCGGAACGAGTATCGAAAGATGCCTGAACATTCCCAAGATCCATGACACCGCCGCCGAGAGGATCGAGCGTTTGGGGCTCAGGCGGTGGGAAAAACTGCACAGTTTTGCAGTGATACGGCATCCCTATGCAAGGGTCGTTTCACATTATCAATTCCGCATCAAAAAGAATCACAAAGGACTTGTCCAAAAGCGTCTGGACCTGAACGCGTGGATCGACGCCGCGTACCGGAAAAAGGATCCCGCCCTCTATGACAAACCGCGGATGTTCGCCCCCTGTTGGGATTGGGTGTCGGTTGACAATGAAATCGTGGTTAAACAGCTGATAAGATTGGAACGTTTGAATGCTGAATGGCAATTGGTGTGTGAGAAAATCGGGGTCGGTTTCAAACCGTTGGGAGCAACCAACAGAACCTCAGGGACCGAGTATGAAGACGCGGTCGCCCAACTAACGCCGACAAGTCTGAATATCCTGAATGACCATTTCGAAAAAGATTTCGACGCCTTCGGTTTCAAACGGGCGCCAACGACCTGAGGCCGCCCGGACGCGCAGAAAAGGTCTCTGCCCATACGGCACGTTGCAGGCAGGGGCGGACTGAAACAGGCTCGGGGCAAGAGTCTTGCCGGGGCGATCGTGAAAGCCGTGTGGATATGACGGATAGAGTCTGGATGACGACAAGGATTTTCGCTTGAGCAAACTGTTGGTCATTTCATCCGCGCCGGCGGCCATGGTTGATGGAACCCCGTTTCTGGATATCAAGTTTTGCGAGGGCATGAATTTCTACGCCTCGGCATGGGACGGGGAGGTTTCGGGGCTTTTGCGCATTCAGGACGGCCCCTTTCCGTTTGGCCGCGCCTTCACGCTCGCGGAACTGTCATTCGATCCGATCCTGCTGGACGAGGCCACGCCGATAGACAGGGATACGCTTTCCGGGTTCGACGTGGTGCTGTGTTCGGGCGACAACCACCGCTTTCTCGACCTGTGGAAAACCCGCGCGGACTTGCCGGCCAAGCTTGTCTACATCATCGAGTATGACCTCAAGACCCGGTTCCAGATCATCGGGTTGAACTCGGGCAAAGGCTGGGCCGGGAAATTGTCGGCCCGGCTTTGGACCTTGCGGCAGGAAAGGCGCCGCAAGACCGCCTTTCGCCGCGCCGACGGTTTGCAAGCCAACGGGTATCCGGCCAAGCTGAGCTATGGCCCGTTGAGCCGAAACGCCATGATGTACCTGGACAACCGGCTCAAGCCCGAGATGCTGGCGACGCCAAGTGAAATGGCACAGCGCCAACAGCGGATCGCGGGCGGGCAATTGCGGCTGGTGAATTCCGGGCGGTTGGAGCCGATGAAGGGCGCGCAGGACCTGATCCCGATCGCGGCGGCGCTGGCCCGGCAAAGGATCGACTTTCATCTGGATGTTTTCGGGACAGGTAGTCTGGAAGCCGAGATCAGGGACGGCATCGCCCGGTTCGGCCTGTCAGATCGCGTGACGCTGCATGCGCCGGTCGATTTCGAAACCGAGCTGGTTCCATATGTCCGCAAGGCCGCCGACGTGTTTCTGAGTTGCCACCGCCAATCGGACCCGTCCTGCACCTACCTTGAAAGCATGGGATGCGGGGTGCCGGTGGTGGGATATGACAACACCATGCTGCACCATCTCGTGCGCGAGTCTGGCGGGGGCTGGACCGTGCCGCTTGGCGATCACGCCGCGCTGGCGGCTCGTATCGCGCAACTGGCCCAAGCGCCCGACGAGGTCAATGCGCGCGCGGCAAATGCCTTGGACTTCACCGCCCGCCATACCTTTGATATCGAGTTCGGCCGGCGTGTGGCCCATCTGAAATCGGTGCTGGCGCAATGACCTTTGCCGAATTCTGCCGCTTGCTGATCGCCGATCCGGGCCAGCTCGTCTCGCGCGCACGGCGCAGCGATGTCGCGCGGCGGATCGAGGACACGATCTATCGCCCAAGGGGCGGCCGGTTTGCGAAAACCCCCGTCAACCTCAAGGAAATATGCGTTCTTGGGATGCGGCGATCCGGGAACCATGCCGTGATTCACTGGCTGGAGATGATGGCCGCGCAAGGCCCCGGAACGGTCGTGCATCTGAATAATCTTGCCCCTGGGGAGAACGGATATCGCCACCGTCTGTGGTATCCCGAGCCGCTGTCCGCCGATCAGCGCGATATTTTCTGCAGGGGCCGGCGCAAACGATTGGACGCCGGGGAGATCGGTCTTCTGATCCGGTCCTATGAAGACATTGCCTTTGACAGTTTCGCGCAAGACCATGCGCGGCCTTTCTACTACGGTGGCGCGGAGGCGCGCATTTCGCTTCTGGTCGCGCGCGACCCGGCGAACCTGTTTGCAAGTCGCCTCAGAAGCGGGTTCACCGAAACCCGGGTGCCCGGCATGGGGCAGGTCGCGCTTTACCTGGACATGCTCCGCAAGGCACGGACCAGCCCCGGAACGATCATCGTGAAGTTCAACGATTTCGTGCGCAGCGCCGCGTATCGCCGCGCGCTGCTGGACAAGATGGGGTTCAAGGCCGAAGATCGAGACCCGACAGCCAAGGTTTCGGGGTATGGCGGGGGAAGCTCGTTCAACGACGATGCGGTGTCGGCCGATGCGCTGACGGCCCGATACGTGAACATGCTGGACGATCCCGAATTCAGGGCAATCCTGCAGGATCCGCGTATTGTCGCGGAATTCGAAAAGCTGTTCCCGGCCGAGTTTTCCGAGTTTTCGCAACGCCTGAAAACAGGGTGACACGTGGAGTTTGCGGCCTGACCCGCCGGCGATCACGACCTCGACAGAGGAGCGGTTAAAGATAGAATTTTCGAGACAGATCCGATAAGCTTGATCGGATTATCGGTAAAATTTCCTTAATGCCATGTTTTTCCCGCAGACATTTCGACGAACAAGGTCCAGCCATGTCCGATACCAGTTCCTTTTCACGTGTTTCCAAATCAGTCGGTGATTTCCTGCACTGGGGCACGCTTTGGCTGTTCCTGGCGTGTATCGCGGCGGGTCTTTTCTTCTGGGAGGGTATCGCCGAGCTGCTGGAGGCATGGCAGATGCCGGAATACAGCCACGGACCGCTGATCCCGGTGTTGTCGGGGCTGTTGTTTCTGCGGCAGTTGAAAACCGTGCCGGTCAACCACGGCCCCGTGCATGATCGCTGGCCCGGTGTCCTGGTACTGATCGTGGCGGTGATGATCGGTGCCGCGGGCAAGATGATCGAGATTCCCGATATCGTGGCATACGGCTTGATCCTCTGGGTCGGGGCGATCCTGCTGATCAGTTTCGGATGGGCGACGGGCAAGCATTTCTGGCCGCCCGTCGTTCATCTTGTCTTCATGCTGCCATTGCCCGGCGCGCTGTACTACGGGCTGTCCACCTATCTGCAGGGCGTATCCTCGGAATTGGGGGTCTATTTCCTGCAGCAGATGCGCGTGCCGGTCTTTCTCGAGGGCAACATCATCGACCTGGGCGTTTACAAGCTGCAGGTGGCCGAGGCCTGTTCGGGGCTGCGTTACCTGTTCCCGATCCTCAGCTTCTCCTACATTTTCGCGGTGCTTTATCAGGGGCCGATGTGGCACAAGGCGCTGCTTCTGGTGTCGGCGGCTCCGATCACCGTTTTCATGAATTCGGTGCGGATCGCGATTGCCGGTTGGATCGTGAACTATTACGGCCTCAACCACGTCGAAGGGTTTTCGCATTTCTTCGAAGGATGGGTGATCTTCATCTCTTGCGTGCTTATCCTTTTTGCCTTTGCCTGGGTTCTCGTGAAACTGCGCCGCGACAATATCGGCCTGATCGAGGCGCTCGATCTTGAAACGGAAGGGTTGGGCGCGCAGGCCAGGCGCATCGGGCTGGTGCGCCCGTCATCGGCACTGATCCTGACCACGCTGATCGTGGGTAGCCTTGCGATCGGTTGGCAGGCGATGCCGAAACGCGACGCGGTGCAGGTGGATCGCGAACCCTTCCTGCTGTTCCCGCCCACGGTCGGCGAGTGGAACGCGATGCAACAGGGGCGGCTTGATCCGACCATCGAGAATGCCCTGAAAGCCGACGATTACCTCATGGCCACGATGGCCAAGCCCGGCGCACCGCTGACCGTCGATGTGTTCTCGGCATGGTACAAGGACCAAAGCCGCGGCGGCGTGCATTCGCCCGAGGTGTGCCTGCCCGGCGCCGGTTGGGAAATTGCCAAGCTCGAACAGATCGAAACAACCGACAGGGCAGGAGACGTCTTCAGCCTGAACCGGGCGATCATCCAGAAGGGGGTGCAGCGCAACCTTGTCTATTACTGGTACGAGCAGCAGGGTGTGCGGACGGCCTCGATGTACAGCGCGAAACTGCACCTTCTACTGGGCAAGCTGCGCAACGGCCGAAACGACAGCGCCATCGTTCGGCTGATTACCCCGATCGGCCCCGAGGAAACGCCCGCGGATGCCGAAGCGCGCCTGCAAGACAGCATGCACGCGTTGCTTGGGCGTCTGCCCCGGTTCGTTCCGGGACTCTGAACGCGTGGCCGAGGGGAAACGCGACGCCCTTGATGGGCGCCGCGCGAACCCGTTTCAACGCCCGATCACCAGATGACGTTCGTGGCGCTGCCCCGGCCGTGACCTACATGTCGAAGATGTCCACCACGACCGTGGCCTTGGACAATACGCCATCGTCGTCGGCAACCCAGTAGTCGAAGCTGTCGATGCCCACCTTGTTCTCGTGTGGGTCGTAGAGCAGGGTGCCATCGTCCTGCAGCGTCAGGTCGGCGTGGAACGGGTTGGTGAAGCCGCTGATCTCCAGGCTTTCGCCCTCGGGATCCATGTCATTGGCCAGCGGGTCGATCACGATCGGCGTCTCGGTCTGCGTTCTGAAGCTGTCATCCTTGGCGACGGGCGCCTTGCTATCAAGATCGATCAGACCGTTGTTGGACGCGCCAAGAAACGCAAGTCTATCATCCGTGATGTCCAGCGTGATGACATGCGCGAACTTGAGCAACTCGCCGGTCGCACGGTCGGCCACGTAGTCATTGATCAACATCACATGCGTGCCGTCCTCGGTTTCGTAGTACCCGTCACGCTTCAGCATCGGCAGGATATGCCGGCCCCAGTTCAAGTCCTGGACATCGTCGGAAAACTGGCGATCGCGCGAGCCGGCCGAGTCGGTTTTTATCCCGTCGAAAACGATCGAACCCTGCGTCCCAATGGTCGTGTCGCCGGTCATCTGGAAATCCAGCCGACCCTCTACCAATTGATCGGACGACATGATCGTGTGCCAGTCGGAGTTGAACCCCTCCATATCCGTCTGGTTGCCGGAGAGGGCGACGTCGATCAGAAGATGGTCCACGTCTTCGCCGGTCCAGTCCTTGCCGATCCGCTGATCGAGATCGAGGCCGATGTCGAAGCCTTCGACGTTCATCCCGTTGATGGCCATGTCGAACACCATGGGTCCAAATTCGAAGCCAGTATCAGGACCCCAGACTTTCCCCTCGTTTTCCGTGGCGAGCAGATCGAAATTCTTCATCGTATAGTGAGACGTGTAAGTCAGCTGCACGCCAGACGACGTCTCCCAGTTCGTGAACCCATCCATCACGGTGCGCACATCATGGTTCTGATGCTTGGTGCTCTTGATGACGATGAGGCCGACCTGTGTGCCGAACGCCTCGTTGTCGTGAAAGCTCTGGATGGGGATATTCCCGTTTTTCCCGGGAGCTTCCCTGCCGTAATAAGCGTCAGGGTGGTCAAGCTGGTCCACGTTCGGCTTGGCATCTGTGCCGCGCAGCATCCAGGTGAAGCCATGGGTGGTGTTCGCTGCGATATTGTGGCCGGCCTCGACCGCACGGCTGCCGAACCAGAAGCCGTCCCCGGTCTTGCCAAGATCGTCACGCCGCACATCCTCGCCTGACTTGATCCTGATATGGCTGTATCCGACGCCTTCGGTCTTGATGGCCATGTTTTCCCACCATAGGCCCGTTTCGTCGCCATCCTCGGCAACGAACGCCGCGCCGAAAACGTCGAACGCAACGTTCTGGACAAACTCGGCATGGCTGGAATGATGCACATATCCCCAGCCCGGAGAACCGCTGACAGCATTGCCGAACGAGATCGCGGGATTGTCCTGATCCTCGGTGCCGGTTCTGTGGAAGTGGAAGGAATACCGCGCCTGAACATTGCTGTCGGCAACGATGCTGTCCGGTTCGAGACTGTTCACGTTGAAGGCCGGAGCGGACTTGTCGGTCCGCCCCAAGTCGTCAAAGGCCGCATAGCGCACATCGACATCATCATTGTGCATGAACATGACGTGACCGCGATGATGGATCTCCGACCCCTCGCCATCTTCGCTGGAGAAGGTGATATTGCGGCTCATGTTGGCCACGTAGGCCGACAGGTCGTCGCGGGGCGTGTCGTGATCGTAGGTCAACGCCCGGTCGAGCTTGATCGTGTTGCCGTTGATCGCGGTGATCGTCACCTCTTCGTCCTGGCTCTCGACATGGATCTTGGAGCTGGTTTCGCGATCCCATGTCCAGCCCGATTTGTGCGTTCCGGTCAGGACGATCGTATCGCCCACCGACCAGTTGTCCGGGATTTCGTACAGGCGGATTTCGGTGTCGCCCGCCATCGGTGCATCGGCAACTTTCGTGTAGGCGGTTTTCTCGGCGCCGTGGATTTCGACCTGACCGTGCGAGATCACACCGCGCGACAAGAGCGTGGGATCCCAGTCAACGTCGATGTCACCGTTGTTGGCGATCACGATCTCTACGTTGACGCCGTCCTGCACGGGGTTCTGGGCGGTCCCGATTTCCAGCCGGCCGGACGTATCGACAACCAATGTATCCACCAACATGCGCGAATCGGCATCGGTGGCGAATGACAGCTCACCATCCACGCGGACCGTGAACAACGAAGCATCGCTTTGCGCGCCGTAGTCAACGGACACGCCCTTGGGAATGAGAACCTTGGCACCGGCGTCGGGAACCCGGCCTTCGTACCAGGTGCCGGGGTCGAACCAGTCGCCATCGCGCACGGCGATATGCGTGGCCTCGGACCGCGGGACAAGATCGAGAAGACTGCCATGCTCCATGGCCTTCGTCTCATTGTCCATATGCATCATATGGCCATTGTCCGCGTCGTTGACGACGGCCTCCACGAATGCATTTTCCTCTTCCGGGGTGGTCGGCTGGTCGAAGGCCGCGTGGTCGTGCCTTTCGTGATCCATGCCCGATTCCGTTCCGTGTCCGGTCTCGCCCATGTTCATCGAACCGCCGGCATCGTCCATGTGTCCCGTCCCGCCATCGGTGTGACCGTGATCGACCGTGTCGTCACCATCCGATCCGGTGACCGTATCATCCTGCGGTGCATCGGGGACATCGCCGTTGCCGATCGCAAGCGGCGTCGTGCTGAGGTTTTCGTCACCGATCGTCATCCGCTCACCGTTGGAATCGGGACCTTGCCACTCCAGTATAACAGTTTGCGCGCCGCGGTTTTCGAAATAATCCAGCAGCAGCTCGTGGGACCCGGCGTCGAGTTCGAGGGTCACCGACTGTTCCAGGGGGCTGTGCAGCCCGTCGTTGCCGATCACCTGTCGCCCGTCCAGATAGAGCGCCGAGCCGTCGTCCGAGGTGAGATAGATGGTGTATTCACCGGGGGTGGTGACGTTCAGGAAGCCTTCGTAGCGGGCGGCGAACGTGTCTTTCGGGCCGCCTTCCCATCCCTCGGCCCGGTGGCGGTATACATCGAGCTTCGAGAC
>JAASSQ010000165.1 GCA_021767845.1 Roseovarius sp.
CTCGCAATGAAAACCCATGCACAGGCCGTCGTGATCGGCGGGGGCGTCATCGGATGCTCGATCCTCTACCACCTCACCAAGCTGGGCTGGAGCGATGTCATCCTGCTGGAACGCGACGAGCTGACCTCCGGCTCCACCTGGCACGCCGCGGCCAATATCCACGGGCTGCACGACAGCGCCAACATCTCGCGGCTGCAGCACTATACCATGACCCTCTACAAGGAGCTCGAATCCGAGACCGGCCAATCCTGCGGCGTCTTCCAGCCCGGCAGCCTCTATCTGGCCCAGACCGAGGCGCGCGAACACCAGCTGCGCCTGCAGGCCGCCAAGGCGCAGCTTTACGGCATGAACTTCGCCGAGATCAGCCGCGAAGAGGCCGAGGAGAAGCACCCGCTGGTCAATTTCGACGGCATCCGCTGCATCATGTGGGAACCCGACGGTGGCAACGTGGACCCCTCGGGCGTGACCAACGCCTATGCCGTGGGAGCCCGCCAGCGCGGCGCCGAGATCTACCGCTTCGCGCCGGTCACCGCCACCACGCAGAAACCCGACGGCACCTGGATCGTCGAGACGCCCAAGGGCAACACCGAAACCGAATGGGTCATCAACGCCGCCGGTCTCTGGGGCCGCGAGGTGGCGAAACTGGCGGGCATCGAAGTCCCGCTGCAACCCACCGAGCACCAGTATTTCGTGACCGAAACCATCGCCGAGATCGACGGCATGGACCGCCGGCTGCCCTCGGTCGCGGATCGCGACGGGGAATACTACCTGCGCCAAGAGGGCAAGGGCCTGCTGATCGGCGCCTACGAACGCGACATGCGCTTCTGGGCCGAGGACGGCACGCCGCTCGATTTCGCGCATGACCTTTTCCCCGACGACCTGGAACGGATCATGGAAAACGTGATGCGTGCGATGGACCGCGTGCCCGTCGCCGCCGAGGCCGGGATCAAGCGCGTCATCAACGGGCCGATGATCTGGTCGCCCGATTCCAACGTGATCCTTGGGCCAGTGCCGGAACTGAAGAACTATTTCATGTGCGGCGGGATCATCCCCGGCTTCAGCCAGTCGGCGGGCATGGGGCTGATGGTGGCGCAGTGGATCATCGAAGGCGAGATGCAATACGACATGTTCCCCTGGGACATCGCCCGCTTCGGCCTCTGGGCCAACGACCGCGATTTCGTCAAGGCCAAGGTCGAGGATGTCTACGCCCACCGCTTCGCCATCCACTATCCGAACGAGGAACGCGAGGCGGGCCGCCCGCTGCGCACCCGCCCGGTCTATGAGCGGCAGAAAGAGATGGGCGCGGTCTTCGGCCTCAATTACGGCTGGGAGCATCCCCAGTGGTTCGCCGACGCGCCCGGCACGCGAGACACCAACGGCTTCACCCGGCAGAACTGGTGGGAACCGGTGGGCAAGGAATGCCGGATGCTGCGCGAGCGCGCGGGCATCATCGACATTTCCAACTTCGCGAAATACCGCGTGAAAGGGCCGGGGGCGGCCGACTGGCTGAACGCGGTCTTTGCCAACACCATGCCCAAATCCGTGGGCCGGTCCTGCCTGACGCCGCTGATCTCGGTGCGCGGCGGCATCGCGGGCGACGCCACCGTGACGCGCACCGCCGAGGACGAGTTCTGGGTCGTCTCCTCGGGCATGGCCGAGCGCTATCACAAGCGGTTCTTCGACATGGTGCCGCTGCCCGAGGGCACCACCTTCGAGTCCTGGACCGAGCAGATGTGCGGCTTCAACGTGGCCGGGCCGAAATCGCGCGAACTCTTGCAGCGTCTGACCAATGCCTCGCTGGCGACAGAGGATTTCCCTTTCATGCGCTCGCAGCGGATCGAGCTTGCAGGCGTGGATTGCCTGGCCCTGCGCGTCAGCTTCACCGGCGATCTGGGCTGGGAGCTGCATTGCGCCACCGAGGATCAGGACCGGCTTTATGCCGCGCTTCTGGAGGCGGGCAATGACTTCGGCGCAGGCCCCGTGGGCGCCCGAGCGCTGATGTCGATGCGGGTGGAAAAGGGCTACGGCTCGTGGTCGCGCGAATACAGCCCCGAATACTGGCCGCACGAGGTGGGCCTCGCGCCGCTGTGCAAGATGGGCAAGGATTTCCTGAACAAGGCGGCGCTGGAAAAGGTGCTGGAGCAAGAGCCGCGCGAAGACCTCGTGCTGATCCATATCGACGAGGATGCGGTCAACGCCTCGAACGCCGATGCCACGGGGGGCGAGCCCATCTTCTGCCGGGGCAAGCCGGTGGGCCGCGTCACCTCGGGCACCTATGGCTACAGCGTGGGCATGAGCCTGGCGCTCGGCTACGTCCGGCACGGCGAGGCCGCGCCGGGCGACGCGATCGAGGTGATGGTGCTGGGCCAGCCGCACAAGGCCCGCATCCTGCACGAGCCGCCCTTCGATCCCAAGGGCGAGAAACTGCGCGCGTGACGCTTCGTGGCTGACGCCGGGGGGCGCCGCCCCCCGGACCCCCCGAGGCATTTCCGGCCAGATGAAGGGGCGGTGGGGGCATGACAAGCCCCCGGCGGCTTTCGTCCCAAACGCAACGCGCGGCCTGTTAACCCACGCCCGGTTCGGTGCCGGATACCGACGTAATACCGACGTGATACCGACGTTATGCCGATCGCGGTTTTACCTTGTTAACCAAGGTGTTGGAGTGAGTCGTCAAAGCTTGCGGATTTTCAGCCGGGTGATCCGGTTATCCGCCTTCGCCACGACCTCGAAGCGGAAGCCGTGGAAGTTGAAGACCTGGTTCACCTCGGGGATCATCTGTGCCTCGTGAATGACCAGCCCGGCGATGGTATTGGCCTCGTCATCGGGCAGGTTCCAGTCGGTCGCGCGGTTCAGATCGCGGATCGTCATGGCCCCGTCGACCAGGAACTGGTTGTCCTCGCTCTTGCGGATCGGATGCTCGGAATCGGCGTCGAACTCGTCGGTGATCTCGCCGACGATCTCCTCCAGGATGTCTTCCAGCGTGATCAGGCCTTGCAGGGTGCCGTATTCATCCACCACCAGCGCGAAATGGCTGCGCATCCGCAGGAACTGCCGCATCTGGTCGTCCAGCGTGGTGGTTTCCGGCACGAAGTAGGGTTGCATCGCCACGTCACATATATCGAACGTTTTCAATGCGTTGCGCGACACTTCATCGACCATGACCAGCTTGTGCATTGCGCGCAGCAGGTCCTTGGCGTGGACCACGCCGATGATGTTGTCGGGATCATCGCGATAGACGGGCAGGCGGGTGTGGTTGGATTGCAGGCACTGGTCGAGGATCGCTTCGGGGTCGTCCTCGGCATTGATCATCTCGATCTGGCTGCGGTGGAGCATGATCTCTTCCACTGCCCGTTCGCCAAGGTCCAGCGCGCCCAAGATGCGGTCGCGGTCCTCTTTCTCGACCACGCCTTCGGAATGGCCGAGATAGAGGGCGCCGGCGATTTCCTCGCGCACGGCTAGGATATGGCTGTCGGGGTCGGTCTTGACGCCGAACACCCGCAGCACGCCCCGCACCAGCCACCGCACGGCCGCCACGATCGGGGAAAAGGCGCTGACCACGACCTGAATGACAGGCGCCACTTTCGACGCCGCGGCCTCGGCATTGGTAATGGCATAGGTCTTGGGCAGAACCTCGGCGAAGATCAGCACCAGAAGGGTCATCACCAGCGTGGCGAGCGCCACGCCGGATTCGCCGAAAAGCCTTGTGAACAAGGCAGTTGCCAGCGACGCGGCAAGGATGTTCACCAGGTTGTTGCCGAGCAGGACCGAACCGATCAGCCGCTCGTTGTCCTCGGTGATCGTCAGCGCCCGTTGGGCGCCCGTGTCCCCCTTGTCGGCCCGCGCGCGCAGCTTGCCGCGCGAGGCCGCCGTCAGCGCGGTTTCGCTGCCCGAGAAGAACCCGGACAGGACCAGAAGGGTCAGGATGGATGCCGCGGTGATCCAGAAGGCGGCATCAAGATCGAGTGATGATGGTTCCATGCAGGCGGGCGTTCCTTTATCCACTAGGGTTATGGGGCCGAGGGTGCCGGCAATCAAGGGATGAATGGCGATGAACGTCAATGATCTGGGGCGGTTGGACGGAACGGTCCTGATCTTTGGCGGCCCCTATTCCAACCTGCAGGCCACGGAGGCGCTTTTGGCCCGTGCCGCCGCTTGCGGGGTGGCCGCCGATCACATGATCTGCACCGGCGATGTCGTTGCCTATTGCGCCGATCCGGCCGAGACGGTCGCCGCCGTCCGTGCCACCGGATGCCCCGTGGTCGCCGGGAATTGCGAGGTCCAGTTGGCGGCATGCGCCCCGGATTGCGGATGCGGATTCGTGCCCGGCAGCACGTGTGATCGCTTGTCGGCGGGGTGGTTCGCCCATGCCGATGCGGCGCTCGACGGCGAGGCGCGTGCCTGGATGGCGGCGTTGCCGGACATGGTTGTTTTCACCCATGCTGCACGGCGCTATGCGGTGATCCATGGCGGGGTCAGCGACATTGCACGCTTTCTCTGGCCGAGCGATCATGACGCGGAATTCCTGCGTGAGATCAGATTGATAGAAGCCGAAGTTGGACCAGTGGACACGGTTCTCGCAGGGCATTGCGGCCTGCCGTTCTCGCGGCGGATCGGCAGGGTGGAATGGCTCAATGCCGGGGTGATCGGGATGCCGCCGAATGACGGAATGCCCAAGACGCGCTTCGCGCTGTTGTCGGATGGGGCGGTGCGGGTCGAAAGGCTGGCCTACGACCATGCGGGCGCGCGCAAGGCAATGCGGCAGGCCGGGTTGACCCACGGATATGACGTCGCGCTCGGCAGCGGTTACTGGCCGTCCGAAGACGTGCTGCCGCCCGACTTGCGCCGTGCGGCCAAGGCCAGCGGGTGATGCTGCTGCACGAGGTCACGCAGCCGCTCTTCCAGCACGTGGGTATAAATTTCGGTCGTGGCCACGTCCGCATGGCCCAGAAGGGTCTGGATCGCCCGCAGATCCGCCCCGTTGGACAGAAGGTGCGTGGCAAAGGCATGGCGCAGCGTATGCGGCGTGACCTTGTCCGGTGATATGCCCGCGGCGACGGCCAGTTCCTTGATCAGCATGTAGAACCGATGCCGGGTCAGGTGTCCGGCCTTGCCGGTGGACGGGAATAGGTAGGGTGAGGCGGGTTTGCCCTTGGCGCGCGCCGCTTCTTCGCGCGCATCGCGGTCGGTCAACCACGTGCTGAGCGCGTCGCGGGCGTCCGAGGACAGGGGGACCATGCGCTCCTTGCCGCCCTTGCCCCGGATCAACAGCATGTCCGGGTCGCCGCGCGCGGCCGAGACGGGCAGCGCGACCAGTTCGCTGACCCGCATCCCGGTCGCGTACAGCAGTTCCATCAGGCAGGTATTGCGCAGCCGGTCCGCGCGGGTGCGCCCGTGGCCGCGGGCGGCATCGAGAAGCCGCTCCACCTCGTCTTCGCTGAGCGTTTTCGGCAACCTGTGGTCGCGCCCCGGTCCCTTGATGCGGATCGCGGGGTTGTCATCGCGCAGCCGTTCCTCGAAGGCAAAGCGGAACAGTTGCTTGATGGCCGACAGGCGGCGCGCACGGGTCGAGCGCGCCAGGCCTTGCGCATCGCAATGGACAAGATAGGCCTCGATCTGCGCGGCATCGGCCGTATCGAGGCCCTGGCCCGTATCCGCCAGCCAGTCGTCGAAATCCTTCAAATCGCGCGCATAGGCCTCGAGCGTGTTTCGCGCTGCCCCAAGTTCGGCGGCCTGCGCCTCGAGAAAGGAGGAAATCCAGTGCCGCCCGAGGCTCATGCGCCGGCGTCCAGGATCAGCAGCTCCAGCGCCGCGCGCCGGGCGGTTTCCTCAAGCCCCACGGTGCGCAGGGTCGAAAGCCCCGAGGTGATCGCATCGAAATCGCGCAGGTTGACGCGGTCAAGCTGGAGCGCCGCGGACAGGATCGCCTGGCCCAGTTTGCCGCTTTGCAAAAGACCTTCGTGGTCGGGGGACGCGCCCTTGGCGGCAAAGGCCTTGGCAATCGCCGCCATCAGCGGCCGGTTCGCGCGGTCGGGCGGCGGGGTGCCGCGTGCGAGCCCGGCCAGAAATGCCTCTGCATCATCGTCCATCCGCGCGATATCGGCGGCCTTTTCGTAGCCGGGGGACAGTAACCCGATCCGCAGCGCGAGCGCGCGCGCCTTGGGCGGAAGATCGTGCTGGGCGAGGTCTTCACCGTAAAGCTCTGCAAAGACGGGGCCAAGACCGCGCGCGCGCATCGCGCGCCAGGCCGGGGGCAGGGTCTCGGCTATCTCCTCTGGGCGGGCGCGGGTCATGGCGCGGTCGAAGGCTTGCATCGCCGCGACCCTGTCCCAGACGCTGCCCGATGCGGCGGGGCTGCGTTCGGTGTAAAGCCCCAGGAGGCGATTGGGCGGCAGCGCGCCGGTATCGGCCAGCCGTTCCGCCGCCTCGATCCGGGCGCGCCAGCCCGCGCTTTCGCGCAGGTCGGCCGAGGCATAGGCCCTTGGCAGACCTTGGGTTGGCAACGGTGTTCCCACGGCCTCGTAGAGCCGGAACAGCAACGGCGTGATGGCCGCGGGCGGGGCCAACGCGACCGAGGTCTCCACCATTTCTGGGTCGAGGAACTGGGCCAGCAGATCGGCTTC
>JAASSQ010000166.1 GCA_021767845.1 Roseovarius sp.
GGTCATGGCGGCCACGGCCACGGCGGCGCCGCTCAGAAGTCGAGTCATTTTCATGGGTCTGTCTCCCTGTTGGTTTCATGATTGCGGAAAGCTTACGTTACGTTTGCAATTTGTCAACGTTTTGCCAGAACGCCATGTGCCAGCCGTCCGCCCGCATCAGCGCAGCACAGGGGCGGACGCAAATCAATGCAGACGGTGGGCGCGGGAATTGTCACATGCGCCAAACTGTGAAAAAGTTATCGAAACGCAAGTGTTTCGATGACGAAAAGGACTGAAATTCATGGCAAAATCCGGCTCGGAAAACCGCCGCATCGTCTCGTCCCGCCACCTGGCCGAGGGCGAGGGGTGGGAATTGTCGGAATTCGAATTCGGCTTGATCATCGCCTTCAACGCCTTTTCGCGCTGGATGACCCGCTGCATGGCGGCGGCGGGGCACGCCGATCTGAACCCGCTCGACATCCTGATCCTGCACAACACGAATCACCGCAACCGCGACAAGCGGCTTTCGGACATCTGCTTCCTGCTGAACATCGAGGACACCCACACGGTGAACTACGCCCTGCGCAAATTGTCCAAGGCGGGGCTGATCGTGTCGGAAAAGCGCGGCAAGGAGGTGTTCTACAGAACCTCGGAAGAGGGGGCGGCGCTGTGCAAGGCCTATCGCGACGTGCGGCGGCAATGCCTGCTGGACGTGTCAGGCGGCACCGGCCTGTCGGGTGACGAACTGCGCGATTTCGCCCGTGTCTTGCGCGGGTTGTCGGGCCAATACGACCAGGCCAGCCGCGCCGCCGCCTCGCTTTAGCGCCACCGCGACAGGGCGCTACTCGTCCAGCGAGCCGTGGATCGCGAACTGCTCCAGCCCGGCATCCTGCGCCTCGATCATGCGGAAGGTTTCGCGCACGCCCGACTCGGTCAACTCGCGCGCCACGGTCAGCAGGGTGTTGGGGGCGTGATCGTCGCAAAGCTCGATCATGTGGGCGATCTCGTCGCGCGCCACGGGCAGGGCGGTGTCCACGTCCGGGGCGCCATAGACATCCACGAAATGCTGCGCCAACGCCTGCGCCAGCGCGTCGCGCTCGGCCTCTTCGATGGTGGTGACGGCGACGAAGGTGACACGTCCGAAAGTCTCCACCCCCAGCCAGCCATTCGCAAAGGCCTGCCGCGGCTTGCCGGTCAGGTCGGCTTCGGTCCAGTTGGAAAACTCGAACCCGCCCGAGATGCACCATTCCCCTGTGCGCGCCGGGCTGGAATAGACGCGCATGTCGCTTTCGTCGAAATGGATCGCGCGGGCCAGTTTCATGTGCTTTGCTCCAATACGCTGCTCAGCGGGATGAGATGCGTGCCGTCCTGATCGCGCAGCAGCATCCCGAAATTCTCGTCCACGCCAAGGAAAGTGCCGGTCCTGCCGCCTTGGGTGATCTCTTCGCCGATGCCCTGCGCAAGGCCGCGCCATTCGGCGTGAAGGGCGCGCGGGCCGCCGTCTTCCCAGCGGTTGATCCAGTTGAGCGTGTGCCGCGCCCAGGCCTCCAGCAGGGCGGTGGCGTCCACGTCGGCGCAGCCTTCCTCGTAAAGCGCGGTTTCATCGGGGCGCGCGCCGGGCGGCGCGGTGCCGGTCATCAGGAGCGGCAGGTCCAGCCCCACCACCAGCCAGCCGGGCAGGGCGGCGGGATCGTCGGTGCCGGCCATCGCGCGCATTCGGCCGCAGGCCGCGCTGTTCACCCGCAGCCCGCCATCCCATTCTAGGTGCACTGCCACTTCCGGCGGCCCGAGTGCGCCAAGCGCATTCTGGAAACCCACCGCGCAAAGCGGCAGCATCGCCATCGCCTCTTGCAGCGGCACCTCGGGCGCCATGACCAGCGCCGCGGCCAGCCGGTTGGCCGCGACGTTATAGACGATCACCCCCGCATCGCAGCCCAGAGCCGCCATCGCGCAGGCCTTCTCGAACGGGTCGATCCCGGCATCGACCGGGTGGCCCGACATCAGCGGCGGAAAGGCCGGGGTGCTCATGCGACGCCCTTCTCCACCAGTTGCCGGGCGATGTCGCGGAAGGCCTGCGCCTGCGGAGCGTCGGGCTTGGAGACCACGATCGGCGCGCCGCCATCGGCGGCGGTGCGGATGTCGATGTGCAACGGCACCTCGGCCAGCAGCGGAACGCCCATCTTGTCGCATTCCGCCTTCACGCCGCCATGCCCGAAGACATGCTCCTCATGGCCGCACTGGCTGCAGATATGGGTTGACATGTTCTCGATCATGCCCAGCACCGGCACTTTCAGCTGGTTGAACATGTCGATGCCCTTGCGCGCGTCCAGAAGCGCCACGTCCTGCGGGGTGGACACGATCACCGCGCCGTCCACGATGGTTTTCTGCGCCAGCGTCATCGACACGTCGCCGGTGCCGGGCGGCAGATCGACCAGCAGAACGTCCAGCGCGCCCCACTGCACCTGCATCAGCATCTGCTGCAACGCCCCCATCAGCATCGGACCGCGCCACACCACGGCCTGATCCTCGTTGGTCATCAGGCCGATCGACATCATGGTGACGCCGTGGTTGCGCATCGGCAGGATGGTCTTGCCGTCGGGGCTGGCCGGGCGGCCGGACACGCCCAGCATCCGGGGCTGCGAGGGGCCATAGACATCGGCATCCAGAAGGCCGACGCGCCGCCCCTCGGCGGCCAGCGCACAGGCGAGGTTGGCCGACACGGTCGATTTGCCCACGCCGCCCTTGCCGCTGGCAATGGCGATGATGTGCTGCACGCCGGGCACCCGTTCGGGGCCTTGCGGTTCGGATTTCTTCTGTGCCTTGAGGTCGGGCGGCGCCTTGGCCGAATGCGCGGTCAGCACGGCGGACACTTCCGATGCGCCCTCCAGCGCCGTCACCGCCGCCTCGGCCTCGGCGCGGACGGGTTCATAGGCCTGCGCCTTGGCCGGGTCGATTTCCAGGACGAACCGCACGGTGCCGCCCTCGACATTCAGGCCGCGCACGACCCCGGCCGCAACGATGTCCGACCCGCTCACCGGGTCGTTGATCTGCTTGAGCGCCTCGAGCACGCTTTCCCTTGTCAGAGCCACGGTCAGCCTTGCCCCTTGATCGTTCCGGTCACTTCGTGTTCCACGTCCAGCCCCTCGATCGTCAGGACGACCTTGGCCTTGAACTCGCGCCCCTCAAGGTCGCCGGCCTCGCGCAGCGCCTCTTCGATCGCCTGCTGCGAGGTCACGCCCACCTGCTTGAGGAACTTGCGCATGGACATGTTGAAATCGCTGATATCGTCGCTCATTTCCGCCTTCCTTTCTCAATAGCGTTGACGCGGGGCCCCGCCGCTTTCTAACGTCGAGGTCATGCGCCGTCTTGCTGCATCATTCTGTCTTGCCGTGCTTGCGGCCTTCGGACCGGTGCCCGCCACCGCGCAGGACGCGGTCCGCCTGGCCGCGCCGCAATCCCTGGTCCAGACCGGTCTCATGGAATATGTGCTGCCGCGCTTTTCGCTCAAGACCGGCGTGCGGGTGGAGATTGTGGCTCCCGACGCCAAGGCCGATCTGGCCCTGACCAACCAGAGCGCCGGAACCCCCGTCTTTCGCGGCCCCGGCGCCACCTGGAGCCTGATGCGTGTTGGCGAGGGGCACGAGGACGCCGCGCGCTTTGCCGAGTGGCTCAGCGGCGAGATCGGTCTGCGGACCGTGACCAGCTACGAGGTGGACGGCACCGCGCTGTTCACCCCGCCGCCGGTCAAGGAACAGAAGGTGGTCGAGGCGTCCTTCGACGGCGACGCGGTGCTGGGGCGCAAGCTGTCGGGTGACCTGTGCGGGCGCTGCCACACCGTGACCGAAGACGACCGGATGAGCGATATCGGCTCCACCCCGTCGTTCTTCGTGCTGCGCGCGATGCCCGACTGGGGCCGCCGGTTCCAGAGCTTCTACGCCCTGAACCCGCACCCGGCCTTCACCCAGGTGGACGAGGTCACGCCGCCGTTTCCGATGGACCGCCCCTCGCCGATCATCCCGGTGGAAATGACGCTCGACGATCTCGACGCGATCCTCGCCTACGTCTCGGCGCTGACGCCGGCCGATCTGGGGGCCCCGATCCAGCATCAGTGATCCCGGCGCTTGCTGAAATAGTCCTCGGTGGTGCGCACCTGCGGGCGCTCGCCCCCGGCAAAGGGATTGTCCTGGGCACGGAACTGCGCCTTGACACGGCAGTTGTCGCACATCTGGATCATCCGGGCCGCGGTCTCGTTGGCGAACATGGAATGTTTGCCCGCCAGCTTCTCGGTGATCCGCTCGACCGTGGATTTCACGCCGAAGAGCGCGCCGCATTCAATGCAGGCAAAGGGCTCTTCCTCGTGCAGCACCACCTGGGTGAGCGCCGTATCCGCCAGGTTCAGGCGCGGCTCGTAGGTGATCGCGTCCTCGGGGCAGACATTGGCGCACAGCCCGCATTGCAGGCAGGCATCCTCCTGGAAGCGCAGTTGCGGCATGTCGGGATTGTCCACCAGCGCACCCGAAGGGCACAGCGACACGCAGGACAGGCACAGCGTGCAGGCATCGGTGTCCACCAGCACCGCGCCATAGGGCGCATCCTCGGGCAGGGGCAGAACCGCGTCGGGCTCGTTCACCGCCTTGGCCGACAGGCGCGCGACCTGGCGGCGGCTGCCCATCGGCAGCACCGGCTCGGCCACCGGGGCGGGCGGCTCGCCCGCGCCGTAAAGCGCCTCGCACATCGCGTCGGGGTCGTTCACGTCCAGCAGGGCGATGCTGTCCTCACCCGCGATGGCGCGGGCCAGCGGCACTTCGCGGTCCAGCGCGTCGCGCTCGGTCGTGGGGGCCAGCAGGATCGTCACATCCGCGAAGCCCGAGGCCAGCGCCGCCAGCATCTCGGCATGGCCGAAGCCCGACAGCACATCGACTTCCAGCGGGATCACGTCGGCGGGCAGGCCACGGCCATGCCGGGCGGCCAGCTGGATCATCTCGGTGCCGAAGGCGCGGTCGCAGACCAGCAGGCGCGGCGCCGCGCCGCCCGCCTTGCGATAGGCCGAGGCCAGCGTATGGATGCGCCGGAACATGGCGTCGGGCGGCGGCGCGTCATAGGTGATCGCGCCCGACGGGCAGCGCGCGGCGCAGGCGCCGCAGCCCGCGCAGATCATCGGGTCGATGCTCACATGATCGCCGGCCGGGGTGATCGCGCCGGTCGGGCAGATGTCCAGGCACTTGGTGCAGCCCGTCTTCTCGGCCCGCGAATGGGCGCAAATCAGCGGCTCCATCGCCACGTAGAGCGGTTTTTCGAAGGTGCCGATCAGTTGCGAGGCCTGCAGGATCGCGTCGGCCACCGCCGGCAGGCTGCCGGGATCGGCGCGCAGGTAGCCTTCGCGCTTTTGCGGGGCGGGGAACATCGGCGTGCCGCCCGTCAGGTCCAGGATCACGTCGCAGTCCGTGGTTGCCCCGTCGCGCGGCGGACCCCATGTCAGCGGGCCGCGCCCGGCGGGATCGACCTGTTGCAGCGCGTCGATCTGCAGGCGGAACTGGCCAAGCGCCCCCTCGGCGCGGCGCAGATGGCCGCGGATCACGTCGAAATCGCGGGTCTCGGGCGGCTCGGCCTCGTCGGTCAACAGCACGGTCACGCCCAGCATCGGAGCCAGCTTGCGGGCCGCGTCCACCGCCACGTCCGACGCCCCGATCACCAGGCACAGCCCCTCCGAGACCACGTCGAGCGTCTTCTCGGCGGGCATCGGCAGGGTCGCCTCGGCCATCAGCGCGGCCATTTTGGGTAGTTTCGGGCGCGGATCGTCGGACCATCCGGCCCGGTCGCGCAGGTCGGCAAAGGCGGGCTCGGGGGCCTCTGTCTCGGCCGCGATCTCCTCGAAGATCCGCTGTTCCTGGCGGCAGCAAATCACCGCGTCACCGGCGGCGATTTCCTCGGCGGCGCGGTCCAGCTGGGTGGTGCACAGGCCCGAATGCACCTGCGAACATGCCAGCCCCGTTGCCTGTTCCAGCGCCTCGCGGTCGATGTCCTGCGTGCCGGAACAGTTGCATAAAATCAGTCGCTTAGCCATGTCGATTGCCTTGAATGCCTCCCCGTGCCGGGCGACGGCGCGCGGCCCGGCGAGCGTCAGATTAGGCACGATTCGCAGCCGTGGTAAACATCATTTACCACCGGCCGACCCCGCGCCGCGCGCCCGCGAATCACCGCGTTGCGCGCGGCGCGGGACGGTGCGGCGATGCAGCCGCGCGGATCGCCTCCGACCCTGTTTCGGACTTTTTGTCCAATGCGGCGGTCCGTACCGGATTTGCATGCCCATTCTGTCCGCCGCCTTCCATTGTGGACTATGGGATGCAGATTTCCCTTTGAGCGGTCAGCAAACTGTACCAATCTGGAGCAACCGAAACTGGGGAGGATCGGTTTGGTTCATAATCCGTCGAGGTATGCCAGCATTCCGCTTGGCGTGGTCATCCGGCGCACGCCGGGTGTGACGCGTTGGGCGAAGTGGGCGTGGAAGGCCGTGGGCGTGCTTCCGGGCGCGGGCGCGGCCGGCTGGCGCGAGCTGCGCCGCGACGGGGACGTTGTCGAATACCATGCCGCCACCCCCACCCTGGAACTGCA
>JAASSQ010000167.1 GCA_021767845.1 Roseovarius sp.
GCTGCTGCGCTGCGCCTGCGTCAGCGGCGCGCTGAGCGCGATGGGAAGGGAATCGGTCATCGGTCGTCACCCGGAAGCTGGTGTTGCAGGTCCAGACCTGCCAGCATCGAGCCGCAATGGCAACGCGGCTATTCGCGCGCGCGCAGGACGCGGGCGGGGCGGGCCTGCATCGGGGACCAGGCAAAACCGAGCCCCGCCAGAAGGCTGATGAGCGCGCCGCCCGTGACGATCGAGAGGGCCGAGCGCCACGCGATCTCGAACCCGGTATCCATCACGAAATGGCTGACCGCCCATCCCCCGGCGATCCCGGCGGCCAAAGCGACGATGCCCGCCGCCGCCCCGAGAAGAGCCGCGCGCAGCGCAAGGCTTTGCAGGATGCGGCCACGGGTGGCGCCGATGGTCTTGAGGATGGCGGCCTCGCGGGTGCGGGCGCTCTGGTCGGCGGCGGCCGCGCCGATAAGCACGAGGAACCCGGTGAGCAGGGTGGCCGTGGCGCCCCAGGCCGTGGCCGAGGCCAACCCGGCCAGAATCCCCGAGACCCGGTCGATCGCGTCGCGCACGCGGATCGCGGTGACGTTGGGATACATCGAGGCGATGTCGCTCAGGATCGCGGCCTCGGCCTTGTCCTCGGCATAGACGGTGGCGATGAAGGTATGGGGCGCGGCCTCGATCGCGGCGGGGTTCATCACCATGACGAAGCCCATGCCGGCGGTGGAAAAATCCACCTCGCGCAGCGACGTGATCGTGGCGGGAATGTCGCGGCCTAGGATGTTGATCGTCAGCGTGTCGCCAAGGTCGAGGCCGATTTCCTGTGCCTCTTCGGCGGCAAAGCTGATCTGTGCGGGGCCGGTGTAATCGGCGTCCCACCACGTGCCGGCGGTCAGGGTCGTGCGTTCGGGCAACGTGGCGGCATAGCTGATGCCGCGATCGCCCTCGATCACCCAGTGGCCGCCCGCAACCTCGCGGGCGGGGCGCCCGTTGATCCGCGTGATGATCCCGCGCAGCATTGGGGCGCTGTCGATCCGCGTGACCGCCGGATCGGTTTCCAGCCGCTCCATGAAGCCGGGCATCTGGTCTTTCTGGATATCGACGAAGAAATACGACGGCGCGCGCTCGGGCAGGTCGCGGGCAATGGCGCCGCGCAGGTTCTGGTCGATCTGGCCGACGGCGGCCAGCACCGACAGGCCAAGCCCCAGCGACAGCACGACCGGCCCCGCCGTGGTGCCGGGCCCACCGATCGAGGCGAGCGCCCAGCCAAGCGCGGGGCGGCCATGCGCCGCCCGTTTCAGGCGGCGCGCGGCCTGCCGGATGGCGAAGGCCGCCAGCGTCAGAAGCGCGAGCGCCCCGACGATGCCGCCGGCGGTCCAGAGCGTGAGCTGCGCGTTGCCGGAAAAGCGGATCGCGGCGGCCAGAAGCGCGGCCGTCAGGCCAAGGATCGCCAGAAGATAGGGCCAGCGCGGCAGGATGCGCCCGCTGCCGAGCGCGTCGCGGAACAGCGTGGCGGCGCGGATGTCCTGGGCGCGGGCCAGTGGCCACAGGGTGAAGATCAGGACGGTTAGCGCGCTGTAGAGCGCGGCCTCGGCCATCGGCGCGGGGTAGGGGGCGAAGACCGCCGGGACGGGCAGGCGCGCCTCGATCAAAGGGGCCAGCAGGACCGGCACGCCGACGCCCAGAAGAAGGCCCAGGGCCAGCCCGAGACAGGCCAGGGCGCCGACCTGGAAGAAATAGGTCAGGAAGATCGTGCGCCGGTCGGCGCCAAGCGTGCGCAGGGTGGCGATGGTTTCGGTCTTGGTCGCCAGATAGGCGCGCAGCGCGGCCGAGATGCCGACCCCGCCCACGGCAAGGCCCGACAGGCCCACCAGCACCAGAAAGGCGCCCAGACGGTCCACGAATTCCGCGACGTTGGGCGCGCCGTTGCGCGCGTCGCTCCAGCGCAGGCCACTGTCGGGAAAGGCGGACTTGGCCTCCTGTTCAAGCGCGGACAGGTCCGGGTCGGGGGGCAGGTCCATCCGGTACTTGGTGGAGTAGAGCGTGCCCGGCGCCAGCAGGCCCGACCCCTCGAGAGCGGCGGTCCGCACGATGGTGCGCGGCCCGAGGCCGAACCCGGCGGTGGTGTTGTCGGGCTCCTGCTCGATCAGGGCTGTCAGCACGAAGTTCTGCGTGCCAAGGCGGAAGGTGTCGCCCGGTTCCAACCCCAGCTGGCCGCTCAGCATCGGGTGCATCACCGCGCCGGGCAGATCGCCGCGCCCGTCGAGCGCCTCGGCCAGCGGCAGATCGGGTGACAGCGCGACCGTGCCAAGCAGCGGATAGGCATCGTCCACGGCCTTCACCTGGGTCAGGCCGCGGCGGTCGTCCGGCGTGACGGCCATCGAGCGGAAATCAACGATTTCAGAAACTTGATCGGCTTTTGACGCCATCCATGCGCGTTCTTCGGCGGTTGCGAAGCGATAGGTCAGCTCGATCTCGGCGTCGCCGCCCAGAAGCGTTGCACCCTCCTGACTGAGGCCGGTGGCGATGCTTTCGCGCACGGTGCCCACGGCGGCAATGGCCGCGACGCCCAGGATCACGCAGCCGAGGAAGATGCGAAAGCCGCGCAGGCCGCCGCGCAGCTCTCGTCCGGCGAAGCGGAGCGCGGTGGAAAGGCTCATGCCGGCACCGTGCCGTCTTGGGAAATGCGGCCATCCACGAGCTCGACCACCCGGTCGCATTTCGCGGCCAGATCGGGGGCGTGGGTGACCAGCACGAGGGTGGCGCCGTGCCGTTCGCCAAGGCCGAAAAGCAGGTCGATGATCGCCGCGCCGGTCGTCCCGTCAAGATTGCCGGTGGGCTCGTCGGCCAGCACGATGTCGGGGCGCGGGGCGGCGGCGCGGGCGAGCGCCACGCGCTGCTGTTCGCCGCCGGACAATTGAGAGGGGTAGTGCCGCGCGCGGTCGGCCAGGCCCACGGCGGCCAGTTCCTCGGCGGCGCGGTCGAAGGCGTCACGGCGGCCCGCCAGTTCCAGCGGGGCGGCGACATTTTCCAGCGCGGTCATGGTGGGGATCAGGTGAAAGGACTGGAAAACAACGCCGAAATGGTCGCGGCGCAGCCGGGCGAGGGCATCTTCGTTCATGGCGGTCAGGTCATGGCCGAGCGCGTGGACCGACCCGGATGTGGCCTGTTCCAGACCGCCCATCAGCATCAGCAGCGAGGATTTGCCCGACCCCGACGGCCCCATCAGGCCCAGTGTTTCACCCCGCTGGACATCCAGCGTGATCCCGTGGAGTATCCGCACCAGGCCCGCGTTGCCTTGCAGCGACAGCGTGGCATCCTGAAGTGAGATCACGGGATCGGTCATGGGGTTCAGCCTGTTTGCAAACAACGGTTTTTCATATGGGGTCAAGGCCTTGCGCGGCAAGGTCGTGGCGGCGTTTCTTTTGGCCGCGAGCCCCGTGGCCGCCGAGGAGGTCACGGTTCTGGCCTTTGGCGACAGCCTGACGCAGGGGTTCGGGCTGCCTGAATGGGAGGGCTTCGTGCCACAGCTGGAAGACTGGTTGCAGGAGCGGGGGCATGACGTGGACGTGGTCAATGGCGGGGTGTCGGGGGACACCACGGCCGGCGGCGCGGCGCGGGTGGACTGGAGCCTGACGCCGATGGTGGATGCGATGATCGTGACGCTGGGCGGCAACGACATGCTGCGCGGGATCGCGCCCGAGGTGGCGCGCGAGAACCTGGACAGCATCCTGCAGGCGGCCGAGGCCAGGGATGTGGACGTGCTGCTGGTCGGCATGAGCGCGCCGGGCAATTACGGGCCGGAATACAAGCAGGCGTTCGATGCCATCTATCCCGACCTGGCCGAGAAATACAACACGTTGTATTTCAAGGATTTTTTCGCCGGTCTGGGCGGTGGTGACCCGGCGGAGGCGCAGGCCCATTTCCAGCCCGACGGCATCCACCCCAATGCCGAGGGCGTGGCGCGGATCGTGGACGCGATCGGCCCGGCGGTGGAAGACCTGATCGAGCGGGCCGAGGCCGAGTGACCCCGCGCCCCGTGCAGGGCGCGGTCGAAAAAAAGTTTTTCGCGGCGAATTCGGGGCCGGGCGCCGGAGTCGTCCCGACGCCCCGCATCATGGCACGAAAGAATTGACGCGCGGTTAACGCGGCGGGCCGGTCAGATCACCGTGACGACGGTGCCGATCGGGACACGCTCGTAGAGGTCCTTGACGTGCTCGTTCAGCATGCGGATGCAGCCGTTCGAGACCGACCGCCCGATGGAGCGCGGCGCGTTGGTGCCGTGGATGCGGAAATAGGTGTCCCGGCCATTCTGGAACAGGTAGAGCGCCCGCGCACCCAGCGGGTTTTCCGGGCCGCCGGGCTGCACGTAATCGTTGCCCTTGAAGCGGGCATAGGCCTCGGGGTCGCGCTCGATCATTTCATCGGTGGGGCGCCAGGTGGGCCATTTTTTCTTGACGCTGATCGTGGCGGTGCCGGTGAATTGCAGCCCCGCCTTGCCCACGCCCACGCCATAGCGCAGCGCCTCGCGCGGGGCGGTCACGTAGTAGAGGAAATGCGCGCGCGGCAGCACCAGGAGCTGCCCCGGCGCATACTGGTCGGAGATGCGCACCTTGGTGGGCTGGAATTTCTCGTCCAGCTCGAAGGCGCGGGCGGCGGCGGGCACGGTGGCGGCGGCCAGCCCGGCCCCGATGAAAAAGCGGCGGTCGATCATCTTGACGGATCCCTTGCAAACACACGGCGACGTATAGAGTGCCACCGCCCGGTGCGAAAATCAAAAGACGTTGAGAAGCTGTGAAAACCGCATCGGTATGGCGTCGGTATCACGTCGGTATCGCGTCGGTGCGGGCGCGCGGTGTGCTCAGGCGGTGTTAACCCCTGGCGGGCAGGCTGGGCGCGTGAAGGAGGCAGAGCGCATGGCCCGCATGACCAAGACCGAACGCATCGCCCGCGACGGGCTGATGAAGAACATGATCCATCTGCACCGCGACGGGTGGATTTCGTCCACGATCGCCGAGGAGATTCCCGATGCCTGGCACACGCTGGAGGCCGATCTGGATGTCGCGGAGAAGAAGGAGAAGGTGAGCCTGTACCTGGACCGCTCGGTGGCGAAATTCTATCGCGCGATGGGCGTGGGCTACCAGGCGCGGATCAACCGGCTTCTGGCGACCTGGGCGCAGATGAAGATCGCGCAGGAAGTGAAGCTGGACGCATACCTGGAAAAGCGGATCGCCGCGCTGAACGAGGGACGAGATTCGGACGGGGCGGTGGACCGGGTGGTCGCGGAAACTGCGGCACAGGTGGAGGCGGCAGGCGAAGAGGCCCCGCCCGCCCGCGAGACCGAAAGCACGATCCCGCAGGAGGAGCGCCGGATCTACAGGCAGATGATGGCCGAGGCCCGGCAGGAACACGAGGCGCGGAAGGCCCGGCAGGCCGCCGAGGAGGCCGAGCGCAAGGCGCGCCGCAGCGTCTGGCGCGAGATCGGGGAGCTGGAAGAGCGCGAAAAGGCCGAGCGTGCGCGAGCGCGCGGATACGAGGACGATCCGTGAGGCGGCACGCGGGGCGGTTGCGACCCCCGGGCATGCAAAAGGGCGGGCCAATGGCCCGCCCCGTGCAAATCCTGTGCGAATTCGGATCAGCGGCCCGAGGGCCGCGGGCTGGCTCAGGCCAGCTCTAGATTGATCGCGCTTTCGCGGCCGTCACGGCCGGCTTCGACGTCGTAGGTCACTTTCTGGTCGTCGGCGAGGCCGGTGAGGCCCGAACGCTCGACTGCCGAGATGTGAACGAAAACGTCCTTGCCGCCCGACTCAGGGGCGATGAAGCCGTAACCTTTGGTGGTGTTGAACCATTTCACGGTGCCATTGGCCATCCGTAGTCTCCTTGAATTGATGCTGCCCGCGGTAGTGCGGCAGCCCGGCGTCGTGTCGTCTGGATCGAGGGACTGAACGCCGTTGGAAGGAGACAGTAGGTCGAAAAAGAGTAACGTAGCGGGAATGCGTATGACAGATGCAGCGAGCCGTGGCAAGGGCAAATCGGTGGGGTGGGCGCTCACCAAACGTTAACCTTGTTGGGGTTATCCGGGGCCCATGTCGATTTACATCCGCCCGCGGCGTCCCGGTGCGACCATCTTTTTCACGGTGAACCTTGCGCAGCGCGACAGCCGGCTGCTTGTCGAGCAGATCACGTGCCTTCGGTCGGCGGTGCGTGCAACGCGGCTGGACCGGCCGTTTCACGTGGATGCGTGGGTCGTGCTGCCGAACCACATGCACGCCGTGTGGACCTTGCCGGATGGCGACAGCGCGTATTCCGTGCGCTGGGGGGCGATCAAGGCGCGGTTCACGCGGCTGGTAGGCCGTGCTTCAGCCCGGCGCGCCTGCCGTCTGCGTTTCCGGTGGTGGAGAGGGGGCGCCATGCCGGGCTGAAGCCCGGCCTACGGCGTCAGAAGCGGGAGCATGCCATATGGCAGCGGCGCTTCTGGGAGCATCATATTCGCGACGAGGCGGATTACGCGGCCCATGTCCGCTATTGCTGGATCAACCCCGTGAAACACGGATTCGTCGCGCGACCAGAGCAATGGCC
>JAASSQ010000168.1 GCA_021767845.1 Roseovarius sp.
AGCAGTCGTCGCGCAGGGGCGGCGGCGCGAGGGGCGTGTCGGCGGCGGCGCGGTTCAGCTTGTCTTCGTGGCCAAGGCCCATGATCCAGCCCTCCTCGGGTGCGTTGACATCCAACATGGCGCGCAGGTCGGACGAGGACAAGCGCGACACGGCGCGCGCGCAGAGCCGCACCTGATGCGCGTCACGCACCCCGCCCTGCGCCTCGGCCTGCTTCACGGCGGCGTCAATCAGGCTGGGCCAGATTTCGACGAAGGCCACGGGCGCGTCGTCGAGCGGCTGGAAAGGCCAGATCGCCACATCGGGCACGAAACGGCGGCGCAGGCGATGGAGCACGGGCAGGCCCATCAGCACCTGCGAGCCCACCGCGCCTGCGCCCGCAAGCTGCCAGCAGGTGAAACTGCCCGACGCGGCGTGTTCGACGGCGCGGCGATCGGGGAAAGGGTTGGCGTATCCCGTCTTGGTGCGTGGCAGGCCGGGAATGTCGTGACGGGGGCGGGCATTGCCCCAGAAGGGGCCGCGGCCCTGGCCGAGGGTGCGGTTGATCTCGCTGGCGATCTCGAACCGATTGTTGGCGCGGGGGCTGTCGGTGATCCGGGCGGCGAGCCACGCCCAGACCGCCAGCGGATCGGCCTGCCCGGTCAGCGCGGCGGCGAAGCCGGACGGAAAGCCGAAGGGGAAATCGAACCCGACCAGAAGGCGGCGGCCGGCGGCGCGTTCGGTGGCGATCAGGCGGGCCAGCGCCTCTTCGGCCTCGATCCGGTTGCGGAGGTAGCGCGGCGGCGCCTCCTGCCCTGCGCGCACGACACCCAGCCAGATCGCATCCCGGCGCGGGCGGGGGCCGGTGTCGTTTCCGCCCGACCAATCGACCATCGCGACCGTGTCGAACGCGGTCACAACCCGACCTGTTCCAGAATGAAATCGGCAATGGCGGTGGTATCGTCGAGATCGAACACGGGCCGGTCCAGATCGAGCGGCGTGTCGCTGGCCACCGCGCGGATCGTGGGATCGTCCGGCGCGATCAGCGGGTTGCCGGTGACGGCGCGATGCGCCTCGACCTTGGGGTGACTGTCGCGCTTGTAGCCCTCGACCAGCACCAGATCGACCGGCGCGAGTTTCTTCAGGAGGTCTTCGAGGCGAGGTTCCTCCTCGACCCGCAATTCGTGCATCAGGGCGAAGCGGTTGCGCGAGGCGAGCAGCACCTCGGTCGCGCCGGCGGTGCGGTGGCGGTAGCTGTCCTTGCCGGGGTGATCCACGTCAAAGGTGTGATGGGCGTGCTTGACCGTCGAAACCGTGTGGCCCCGGCCCGTGATCTCAGTCACGAGCCGTTCCATCAGGCCGGTCTTGCCCGCGTTCTTCCAGCCGACGACGCCGAAAAGCCTCATGTCTCGGTCTCCAGCATGGCCCGCGCCTGTTGCAGGTCTTCGGGCGTGTTGACGTTGAAGAAGGGATCGCCGGAGCCGTCGAACAGCGCCTCGCGCCCGTCATGTTTGTCGGTCCAGAGGACCACCTTGCGCAGCCCGTCCCGAAGGGCCGCGCGCAGATCGTCGCGCAGCGCCACGGGCCAGAGGCCGAAGGTGGGGTGCCGGATCAGCCCCGAGCGGGTCATGGATCGGGTGCGCTCGTGCGCGGGGCGCGGCGTGGCGGCGAGAACAAGGGGATGGGCCATGCCCTGCGCCCTGTCCTGAAAGCGGGCGACGAGATCGCGCGGGAAGAACGGCGTGTCGGCGGCCACGGTCACGATGGTGTCGGCCCCCTGCCCCGCCGCCCAGTCGAGCCCGGCCAGAACCCCGGCCAGCGGGCCGGGGAAATCGGCGATGCTGTCGGGCAGGACGGGCAGGTTATAGTCGGCAAAGCGCGCGGGATCGCCATTGGCGTTGAGCGCAAGCCCGGCCACCTGCGGGCCGAGCCTTGCGATGACGTGAGACAGGATCGTGCCGTCACCCAAGGGCAAAAGCCCCTTGTCGCCGCCGCCCATGCGGGTGGCCCGCCCGCCCGCGAGGATCACGCCAAGCGGGGCCGTCATGGCGCGGCCCGGTCGGATCGGGAGCCATGAAAACGGGGGGTGTCATGGCGGTTTTCCGGGTGGAAAACCGTGCGGGCGGCGGGGGTCATGTCTCGGCCCCCTTGCGGCGGTGCTTGCGGTCTTCGTCCGGCACGGCCTCGGGATCGGCGTCGCGCAGGAGCCGGTCTTCGCCCGACAGGCACACGAAGCGGCGCCCGCGCATCCGGCCGATCAGCGTCAGCCCCACCTGCCGGGCGATTTCCACGCCCCAGGCGGTGAAGCCCGAGCGCGAGGCCAGAACGGGAATGCCCATCAGCGCGGTCTTGATGACCATTTCCGAGGTCAGCCGACCGGTGGTGTAAAGCGTCTTGTCCTCGGGGCCGACGCCTTCGGAGAACATCCAGCCGGCGATCTTGTCCACCGCGTTGTGGCGGCCCACGTCCTCCATGTAGACAAGCGGGCGGTCGCCCTGACACAGGACGGTGCCGTGGATCGCCCCGGCCTCGAGATACAGCGACGGGGTGCGGTTTATGGTGGAGGCGAGCGCGTAGAGATCCGAGGTTTTCACCTGCATGTCGGGCAGCGTGACCTGTTCCAGCCCCTCCATCATGTCGCCGAAAACGGTGCCCACGGCACAGCCCGAGGTGCGGGTTTTCTTCTTCAGCTTCTCCTCGTAGCTGGTCTGCCCGTCGGTGCGGACCACGACGGTTTCGAGATCCTCGTCGAACTCCACCCGGTGCACGGTTTCGTCGGCGCGCAGCATCCCCTGATTGCGCAGGAACCCGAGCGCGAGATATTCGGGATAATCCCCGATGGTCATCGCCGTCACGATTTCCTGCCCGTTCAGAAAGATCGTGAGCGGGCGTTCCTCGACCACGGAAATGGTGGCGGGCTGGCCCGCGTGATCGACGCCGTCCACGGCGCGCGTAAGGCGCGGGGCCTTGGGATCGGGCGCGATGATGTAGCCCGACGGATCGCTTTTGGTCGCCAATTGCATCTCCCTCAGCTTCGGTCTAGGCCGGAGCCATCAGCGGCAATCTAGGACGGGATCGTGGCGACGGAAACCACCAAATCCATCTTCTGGCAGGGGGTGCGCGATGGCGCGCCCTTCATTCTTGTCATCATCCCGTTTTCCACCCTGTTCGGCGTGGTGGCCACCGAGGCCGGTCTGAACGTCTTTGAAACGCTGACCTTTTCGGTGCTGGTGATCGCGGGGGCGGCGCAGTTCACCGCGGTCGAGCTGCTGCGCAACGACGCGCCCACGGTGATCGCGCTGGTCTCGGCCCTGGCGGTGAACCTGCGGATGGCGATGTATTCGGCCTCGCTGGTGCCCTACCTGGGACAGGCCAGCGTGGGGCAGCGGGCGCTGGCGGCCTATTTCACCGTCGATCAAACCTATGCCTGCGCGGTCCTGAAATTCGAGCAGAACCCGGACTGGACGATCGGCCAGCGGCTGACCTATTTCTTCTCGGTGGCGCTGCCGATCTGCCCGCTGTGGTATATTTTTACCGTGGTGGGCGCGATGATCGGCGGATCGATCCCCGAGGGGCTGGCGCTGGATTTCGCGATCCCGGTCACGTTCCTGGCGCTGATCGGCCCGATGCTGCGGACCCGGGCGCATGTGGCGGCGGCGCTGGTGTCGGTGACCGTGGCGCTGCTGCTGGCGTTTCTGCCCTACAACCTGGGTCTGCTGGTGGCGGGGCTGGCGGGCATGATGGCGGGCGCCGAGGTGGAACGGCGCATGGGAGGCGTGGCATGATCGATCCTGTCGCGCTGTGGACCGTCATCATCCTGCTGGGGCTGGGCAGCTTCGCGCTGCGCTTCGTCTTCATCGGGTTGATCGGAGACAAACCCCTGCCCGACTGGATCCTGCGGCATCTGCGTTACACGGCGGTGGCGGTCCTGCCGGGGCTGGTGGCGCCGCTGGTCGTGTGGCCCGAGGCCACGGGCGGGCAGCTGGATGCGCCGCGCATGGCGGCGGCGGTGGTTACGCTGGCCACGGGGCTGTGGACGCGCAACGTGGTGCTGGCGATCTGCCTTGGCGCGGGCACGCTTTACGGTGGGCTTTACCTGCTGGGATAAGCGCGGCGGTCAGCCGCCCGCGGCCTCTTGCGCGACGCGCTGCGGGTTCCAGTCGTCCAGCACCTTGCTGTTGTCGTCGCTGTCGTATTCGCGCAGGCGGCGTTCGGTGACGCCGGGCAGCGTGGCGAAATCCTCGGCCAGGCGGTTGGGAGACCAGGTGGGGGTGACGGCGCCGGGAAAGACCTGCGCGAGAATGGCCGAGGTCGCCCGGGCGCATTGCGCGGGCGGCACCGCGCCATAGGATTGCGCAAGGCGGAACACCCGGTTGGCGGTGTCGCGCGGCACGTCGAGTTTCTGCACCCGGACATGGTAGGTTTCGCGCGCGTGGTAACGGGTGTAGACATCCGCGACCGGCGGGGTGATGCCATAGACGACATCGTTCCGTTCGGGCAGGGTTTCATGCCCGAACGACCCGGCGGGATCGAAGATCACCCGCTGCGCGCCGTTGATCATCAGCGAGGTATGCGCGCCCGCCCCGCTGCGGTTGTTGATCATGGTAAAGAGAGTCAGGCGCGGCGGGCCGTCATGGCGGTAGGCGGCCTTGGCCACGGCCTCGTCAGGGGCCCAGACCTCTTGCCCGACGCAGCCGGCAAGTGCGAGCGCGGCACAGACCGCCATTATCCATCCGCGCATCCAGCCAACCTTTCACCCGCGAGGCGACAGCCGCCTCAGGCGTTGACCATCGCGATGAAGATCAGGGTGAGGATGATGGCAACGGACGACCACGTGACGGCCTTGATGAAGCCCTCGAACGTCTTTTCCTGCGCTTCGATATCCATCTCGCCATGCTTGTGTTCAGACATGATTCCGGTCCTTCCCATTCGGCCTGTTCGCGGCAAATTCGCGGATTGGATACTGCATTTCAAATAGCCTGTCACCCTGCAACGTGACGCAGGGCTCAGGCCTGTTCGAGATCCTGCACCAGGCGGAAACCGATGCGGCGGGGCGGTTCCTGTTCGACGCGCTTGGGCACCGCGCGCAGCATCACGTTCAACTGGCTGACATGCTGGACGAACTGGGTGCGCGCGCCGGTGGCATCGACCCCGTAGAAGGTGACGATGTCGGGATCGAAATATCCCAGCCCCTCGATCCTGAGCACCCCCGCCTCGCCACCGGTGAAGCCCATCGCGACCTCGTGGGCGTTGTCGAGCTGCTCCTCGAAATTCCGTATATAGAGGATCAGCCGCTCATAGGCCCATTCGGCGGCGCTTTTCTCGCTGACGGGCCTGCGGCGCAACCCCTCGGGCACGTCGTTGCCGGAGGGCGCGTCGGGGTTGGCATGCACCTCGTGCCGGCGCGGGATCGCGGCGTTCTCGTGCGCCTCGGCCGAGGTCTGGATCTCGTCGTCAGTCATCCGAATTCACCCTTTCGCCTGCCAGAGCCACGCGCCGTCGGCGCGGCGCGTGCGCGTCACCTCGCCAGCGTGATGCAGGTGGTTGAGATGTGCAACCGCCTCGACCAGCGCAAGCCCATAGGTGCCTTCGGTGATCCTGCGCTTGAAAAGCGGGGGGAAGCACTCGGCGGCGGTCTTGGGCGAGGCGAGATGCGCGCGCAGCCGGTCCAGCGCGCCGTGGTGATTCTCGATCAGTTGGCGCATCCGCACCGGCAGCCCGGTGAACGGCAGCTTGTGACCCGACAAGACAAGATGATCCTCGCGCGCCAGCCCCGCCAGCCGCCCGCAGGCTTCCAGCCAGTCGGACACGGGATCGGCCTCGGGTTCGGTGGGATAGACGCCGATATTGGGGCTGATCGAGGCGATGATCTGGTCACCGGCGATCACCAGGTTGTCGTCGCGGCTCCAGAGGGTCAGGTGTTCGGGGGCGTGGCCATTGCCGATATGCACATCCCAGACGCGCCCGCCGGCGCGCAGCGTGTCGCCCTGTTTCACGCGGGTATAGCCCACCGGGATCGGGTGGCATGTATCGGCGAAGTTCATCGGGCGCCCGGCCTTGCGCGCCTCGTAGATCTCGGGGTCCATGCCGGCACTGCGCCAGAAGGCCAGCGCCTGTTCGGTGGGACGCTCCTCGACATCGAGGATCAGCATCCGCGACATGAGCCACGCGGTGCGGGTGGTGACCAGTTCGGCGCCGAAACGCTCCATCAGCCAGCCGGCCATCCCGACATGATCGGGGTGATGGTGGGTCAGGATCACGCGGCCCACGGGCTTGCCGCGCAACGGCCCATCCAGCACCGTTTCCCACAGCGCGACCGAGCGGCGCGACTTGAGGCCGGTATCCACGATGGTCCAGCTGTCGCCGTCATCCAGCGCGTAGATGTTCACATGATCGAGCGCCATCGGCAGGGGCAGGCGTATCCAAGACACGCCGGGCGCCACCTCGATCGCGGCGCCATGATCCGGGGCGCTGTCCCACGGATAGCGCAAGGGGCCGGTCGCACCATCCATCACGCGGCCAGATCGTCGGGGCTGAGCGCGTAGAGATCATC
>JAASSQ010000169.1 GCA_021767845.1 Roseovarius sp.
GGCACCGAGATGGTGATGCCGGGCGACAACGTGTCGTTCTCGGTCGAGCTGATCGCGCCGATCGCCATGGAGGACGGCCTGCGCTTCGCCATCCGCGAAGGCGGCCGCACCGTCGGCGCCGGCGTCGTCTCGAAAATCATCGAGTGATCCTGAAGGCCCCGGTCTTCGGACCGGGGCACGGGTTCGACGAGGGGGGCCGGAATGATCCGGCCGTCCTCCTATCAACTCCAACGCCGTGAAAGGCCAGACTGATGCAAAGTCAAAACATTCGCATTCGGCTGAAGGCATTCGATTACCGCGTCCTGGATGCCAGCACGCAGGAAATCGTCAACACCGCCAAACGGACGGGTGCCGAGGTGCGCGGGCCGATCCCGCTGCCGAACAAGATCGAGAAGTTCACGGTCCTGCGCGGGCCGCACGTGAACAAGAAGTCCCGCGACCAGTTCGAGATCCGCACGCACAAGCGTCTGCTCGACATCGTGGATCCGACGCCGCAGACGGTGGACGCGCTGATGAAGCTCGACCTCGCCGCCGGCGTGGACGTGCAGATTTCGGTTTGAGGAGGGCAAGTTGATGTTGCGCTCTGGAGTCATCGCTAAGAAAGTCGGCATGACCCGGCTGTTCATGGAGGACGGGCGGCAAGTGCCGGTGACCGTGCTTCAGCTGGACAAGCTGCAGGTCGTTGCCCAACGCACCCCGGAAAAGGACGGCTACTCGGCCGTTCAGCTGGGCGCCGGTTCGGTCAAGGCCAAGCGCGTCTCGAAGGCGCTGCGCGGTCATTTCTCGGCCGCCAAGGTCGAGCCGAAGCGCAAGGTCGCGGAATTCCGCGTTGCGCCGGAAAACCTGATCAACGTGGGCGAGGAAATCACCGCCGACCACTACTTCGAAGGTCAGTTCGTGGATGTCTGCGGCACCTCGATCGGCAAGGGCTTCGCGGGCGGCATGAAGCGGCACAACTTCCGGGGTCTGGAAATGACCCACGGCGTGTCGATCAGCCACCGCTCGCACGGCTCGACCGGCCAGTGCCAGGACCCCGGCAAGGTGTTCAAGGGCAAGAAGATGGCCGGCCACATGGGCGCCGCCCGCGTGACCACGCAGAACCTGCAGGTCGTCAAGACGGATGCCGAGCGGGGCCTGATCATGGTCAAGGGCGCGGTGCCCGGGTCCAAGGGTGGCTGGGTGACGATCAAGGACGCGGTGAAGAAACCCTTCCCCGAGAACGCGATCCTGCCCGCCGCGCTGAAATCGGCCGCTGACGAGGCCGCCAAGGCCGCCGAGGAAGCCGCCGCCGAGGCCGCTGCCGAGGAAGCCGCAGCAGCCGAAGCCGCCGCCGCCGAACAGGCCGCCGAAGAGGCTGCCGCTGAGGCCGAGGCCGATAAGAAGGAAGGCGAAGAATGAAACTCGACGTGATCAAACTGGACGGCAAGAAGGCCGGCTCGGTCGATCTGGGCGAAGACATCTTCGGCCTGGAACCGCGCGCCGACATTCTGCACCGCGTGGTCCGCTGGCAGCGCAACAAGGCGCAGCAGGGCACCCACAAGGTCAAGACCCGGTCCGAGACCAGCTACTCGAAGAAGAAGATCTATCGCCAGAAGGGCACCGGCGGCGCACGCCACGGCGACCGCAACGCGCCGATCTTCCGCAAGGGCGGTATCTACAAGGGCCCGACCCCGCGCAGCCACGCGCATGACCTGCCCAAGAAGGTGCGTCAGCTGGGTCTCAAGCACGCTCTCAGCGCCAAGGCGAAGGCCGGCGAACTGGTGGTGATCGACACCGCCGAGTCCGACGGCAAGACCAAGTCGCTGGCCAAGCAGGTCAAGGACCTGGGCTGGAAGCGCGCGCTGGTGATCGACGGGGCCGAGGTGAACGCCGATTTCGCCCGTGCCGCGGCGAATATCGACGGCCTCGACGTGCTGCCTTCGGTCGGCGCAAATGTCTATGACATCCTCAAGCGTGACACGCTGGTGATCACCAAGGCGGGTGTCGAAGCACTGGAGGCTCGTCTGAAATGAGCGCGAAACCCGAACACTACGACGTGATCCGCAAGCCGGTCATCACCGAGAAGGCCACCATGGCGTCGGAAAACGGCGCGGTCGTCTTCGAGGTGCACATGGACGCCAACAAACCCCAGATCAAGGAGGCCGTCGAGGCGCTCTTCGGGGTCAAGGTCAAGGCGGTCAACACCACGATCACCAAGGGCAAGCAGAAACGCTTCCGCGGGGTCAAGGGGCGCCGGAACGACGTCAAGAAGGCTTATGTGACCCTGGAAGAGGGAAACACTATCGACGTGACCACGGGTCTCTGATAGGAAGCCGCGAATCTTTCGTGGCCCCGGCTTCGGCCGGGGCCACGGGTTTTTGAACCGGGGACCTTCGGGGCCCTACATCCAAGGCCACCTTCGGGGGGCTGAACCATAGGCGGGCCGGATGCAACGCGCCCGCCGCTAGCAAACGGAAGACAGAAAGCATGGCACTCAAGTCGTACAAACCGACGACGCCGGGCCAGCGCGGGCTGGTGCTGATCGACCGTTCGGAGCTGTGGAAAGGACGTCCGGTCAAATCCCTCACCGAGGGTCTGACCAAGACGGGCGGCCGCAACAACACCGGGCGGATCACCTCGCGTCGTCGCGGGGGCGGGGCGAAACGCCTCTATCGCGTCGTCGATTTCAAGCGCAACAAGTTCGATGTTCCGGCTACCGTGGAGCGGATCGAATACGACCCGAACCGGACCGCCTTCATCGCGCTCATCAGGTATGAAGACGGTGAACAGGCCTACATCCTGGCGCCGCAGCGCCTGGCCATCGGCGACAAGATCGTCGCGGGCAACAAGGTGGACATCAAGCCCGGCAACTGCATGCCCTTCTCGGGGATGCCGATCGGCACGATCGTCCACAACATCGAGCTCAAGCCCGGCAAGGGCGGCCAGATCGCGCGCGCCGCGGGCACCTACGCCCAGTTCGTCGGCCGTGACGGCGGCTACGCCCAGATCCGCCTGAGCTCGGGCGAGCTGCGCATGGTGCGGCAGGAGTGCAAGGCCACCGTCGGCGCCGTGTCGAACCCCGACAACTCGAACCAGAACTTCGGCAAGGCCGGCCGCTCGCGGCACATGGGCAAGCGTCCGTCGGTCCGCGGTGTCGTGATGAACCCGATCGACCACCCGCACGGCGGTGGTGAGGGCCGGACCTCGGGTGGCCGCCACCCGGTCACGCCCTGGGGCAAGCCCACCAAGGGCGCGCGCACCCGCAACACGAACAAGGCGTCGCAGAAGCTCATCCTGCGCTCGCGTCACGCCAAGAAGAAGGGCCGCTAAGACATGGCACGTTCTGTATGGAAGGGCCCGTTCGTCGATGCCTACGTCCTGAAAAAGGCCGAGGCAGCGCGCGAAAGCGGGCGTAACGAAGTCATCAAGATCTGGTCGCGCCGTTCGACCATCCTGCCCCAGTTCGTGGGCCTGACGTTCGGCGTGTATAACGGGCACAAGCACGTTCCCGTGAACGTATCCGAGGACATGATCGGCCAGAAGTTCGGTGAGTATTCGCCGACGCGGACCTACTACGGTCACGCCGCCGACAAAAAAGCGAAGCGGAAGTAAGTCATGGGCAAGGAAAAGAACCCCCGCCGCGTGGCAGAAAACGAAGCAATGGCGAAACTGCGCATGCTTCGCACCAGCCCGCAGAAACTGAACCTGGTGGCGGCGATGATCCGCGGCAAGAAGGTGGACAAGGCCCTCAACGACCTGACCTTCTCGCAGAAGCGGATCGCCGAGGACGTGAAGAAGTGCCTTCAGTCCGCCATCGCCAATGCCGAGAACAACCACAACCTCGACGTGGACGAGCTGATCGTCGCCGAGGCCTATGTGGGCAAGAACCTGGTCATGAAGCGGGGCCGCCCCCGTGCCCGTGGCCGGTTCGGCGCGCTGCGCAAGCCGTTCTCGGAGCTGACCATCAAGGTGCGTCAAATTGAGGAGCAAGCCTAATGGGTAACAAAGTCAATCCGATTGGCATGCGCCTGCAGGTGAACCGCACCTGGGACAGCCGGTGGTATGCCGACACCAAGGATTACGGCGATCTTCTGCTGGAAGACGTCAAGATCCGCGAGTTCATCGAGAAAGAGTGCAAGCAGGCCGGCGTCAGCCGCGTGATCATCGAGCGCCCGCACAAGAAGTGCCGCGTCACGATCCACACCGCGCGCCCCGGCGTCATCATCGGCAAGAAAGGCGCCGATATCGAGGGTCTTCGCAAGAAGCTTTCGAAGATGACCGACAGCGAGCTGCACCTCAACATCGTCGAGGTCCGCAAGCCCGAGCTGGACGCCGCGCTGGTCGCGGAATCGATCGCCCAGCAGCTTGAGCGCCGGGTGTCGTTCCGTCGCGCCATGAAGCGCGCGGTGCAGAACGCGATGCGCATGGGCGCGCTCGGGATCCGGGTGAACGTCGCGGGCCGTCTGGGCGGCGCCGAGATCGCGCGGACCGAATGGTATCGGGAAGGCCGCGTGCCGCTCCATACCCTGCGGGCCGACATCGACTACGCCCACAAGGAAGCCGAAACGCCTTATGGCATCATCGGCGTCAAGGTGTGGATCTTCAAGGGCGAGATCATGGAGCACGACCCCAGTGCCCGCGATCGCAAGGCCCAGGAGCTCCAGGACGGTCCCGCGCCCCGTGGCGCCGGCGGCCGCCGCTGAGGAGGACTGAGCGATGCTTCAACCCAAGCGTACGAAATTCCGCAAGCAGCAGAAGGGCCGCATCAAGGGCCAGGCCAAGGGCGGTTCCGAACTGAACTTCGGCTCCTACGGCCTGAAGGCCACGCAGCCCGAGCGCGTCACCGCGCGCCAGATCGAGGCAGCCCGCCGGGCCATGACGCGTCACATGAAGCGTCAGGGCCGGGTCTGGATCCGCATCTTCCCCGACACCCCCGTGACCGCGAAACCGATCGAGGTCCGCATGGGTAAGGGCAAGGGTTCGGTCGATCGTTGGGCCTGCAAGGTCAAGCCCGGCCGCGTGATGTTCGAGATCGACGGCGTCAGCGAAGGCGTCGCCAAGGAGGCCCTGCGCCTCGCGGCGATGAAGCTGCCGGTCAAGACCCGCGTGGTGGTCCGCGAGGACTGGTGAGCCCTTGCGCCGCTGCGGTGCTGAACAGATCGAAACCCCCGGTGCCTGCGCGCCGGGGGTTTTGCTTTTCATGCGGTGGCCCGGCGGGGCAGGGGGCGCGATCGCCCTCGCGCTTGGATCGCGGGCGCGCTACACCCTTGCGCATGGCACAGATTGATTCTCTTTTCGTCACCCGTCTCTATCGCGCCCACCTGTCCGAGCATGGCCCCGCCATCGACACGGCCGAACTCGAGGCGTCCTGCTATTCCATCGCCGAGGATGACGAGGCCGGGCAGGCGTGGTGCGAGGCCGAGGGCTATCCCGGCTACACCTCCTATGCCTCGCTGACCGACCTTCCGTGGCGTTTCCCGATCTTCGCGGAGCTGGTCAAGGCGCTCGATGCCCATGTCGCGGCCTTCGCCGAGGATCTGGAATTCGATCTCGACGGGCGCGCGCTGCGGCTCGAGGATCTGTGGATCAACATCCTGCCCGAGGGCGGCACCCATTCCTCGCACCTGCATCCGCATTCGGTGATCTCGGGGACCACCTATGTCGCCATGCCGGGCGGGGCCAGCGCGCTCAAGCTGGAAGACCCGCGCTCGGCCCGGATGATGGCCGCGCCCGCCCGCCGCAAGTCGGCGCGGCGCGAGTTGCAGACCTTCGTCTATCAGGCGCCCGAGCCGGGCGAGGTGCTGCTCTGGGAAAGCTGGCTGCGCCACGAAGTGCCCATGAACATGAGCGAGGACGACCGCATCAGCGTCAGTTTCAACTACGCCTGGGGCTAGGGCGGCGCGGCTGGACGGGGCCGGACCCTCAGAAAATCGCGTATCCCCCTTGCCCTGCGGTTCCCCGTCCCTTATAGAGCCGCAATCCATGAGGCCCCCGGCTGCGGGGGATTCGTGTATTTGCAATTCATCCACCAGGTGTCGGGTCACCCTGAGCAATCCGTCAGGGGCCTTCTGGTGTTTTGAGAAAGGACCGGCGACATGAACGCCACCGAGCTGAGAGAGAAAACCCCCGACCAGCTGCGCGAGCAGCTGGCCGAGCTGAAAAAAGAGCAGTTCAACCTGCGCTTTCAGGCTGCCACCGGGCAGCTGGAGAATTCGGCGCGGATGAAACTGGTACGCCGCGACACCGCGCGCGTGCTGACCATCCTCAACGAAAAGGCCGCCGCCGCGGCCGCCACGGAATAAGGGAGGCCTTGAGTTATGCCCAAACGTATCCTTCAAGGCACCGTGACCAGCGACGCCAACGACCAGACCGTCACCGTTTCGGTCGAACGCCGCTTCACGCACCCTGTTCTGAAGAAGACCATTCGTAAGTCCAAGAAATACCGGGCTCACGATGAACAGAACGCTTTCAAGGTCGGCGACTCCGTCCGCATCATCGAATGCGCGCCGAAATCGA
>JAASSQ010000170.1 GCA_021767845.1 Roseovarius sp.
CGTAGCCCTCTTTCATCTTGTCGCGGACGGCGATGTTCACCTCGGTGGTGGTCATGTCGTCGGTGTCGATCTCGGTGCGCTTGTTGAAATCGACATCATAGGCCCACGGATAGGTGTAACGCTCGGTCGCTTCGGGGTCGAACTCGATGTAAAGCGACTTGCCCGTCAGCTGTTCCGTCGTCATCCCGAGCGCCTTGGCGCGCTCGTCCTGGCTCATCTGTTTCAGGTCTTCGTCGGTTACGCTTGCCATACCCGAACCTCCTCGTCGTAAGGGTCATAAGTGTCGATCTCTTCGGGAAGGATCGCGCGGATGGCGACCTCTTCCGAGGCCATCGCGATCAGATCGTCGGATTCGTAAAGAACCAGCGGTTTCGCGGCCATCGTGTCCTTGGCCATGCCAAGCTGGTCCTTGGTCGCCACCAGATAGGTGAACACGCCGTCGATCTCGCTGATCGACTTGCGCAGGCTTTCCTCCAGCGTGATGCCGTTGGCCAGGTTGTGCGCGGTATAGACGGCCAGCAACTCGCTGTCGCAATTCGACATGAAGCGGTGGCCCTTGCGCTCCATCTCGCGGCGCATGATCCAGTAATTCGTGATCTGGCCGTTATGCACCACGCTCACGTCGTTGTAGGGAAACGCCCAGTAGGGGTGCGCCGACTTGATATCGACATCCGATTCCGTGGCCATCCGCGTGTGCCCGATGCCGTGGGTGCCCACGAAATCGTTGAGCCCGTAAAGCTCGGACACCACCGTGGCATCGCCCAGGTCCTTGATAAGCTCCAGCCCGTTGCCAAGCGACAGGATCTCGACGCCCTCGACCTCCTCGATGGTCTTGGCCATGTCGCCGGTCTCGCCGTCATGGCTCAGGACATAGCGCAGCGCGTATTCGGTCGCGCTCTGGCGGTCCTTCACCTTGGCGCCGAACTCGGCCATGATCTCTTCGACATCGGCGATGCGTTTCTCGATGGTCTGGTGAATGCCGCGCCCGGTGCCCATGTCCTCGGCCTCGGCCACTTTCAGGCGCATGACGTAGTCGCCGTCCTTGGGCTCGCCATAGACAGCGTATCCGGTGCTGTCCGGCCCCCGGTGTTTCAGGGCCTGGAGCATGGCGGTCATTTCGGACCCGACCTTTGCGCTCTTGCCCTTGTGGATCAATCCAGCAATTCCGCACATTTCGAATGCGCCTCCTCAGTTTCAGGTCGTTCAAGGGGGGCGGCAGGCCATCACGCCTGCCGCCAGGACATCGAATGCCTCAGGGCAGACACTCCATGTACATTTCGTTGTCCCACTCGGTGACGGTGGACATGAACCGCGCGTACTCGTCGCGCTTGTATTCCTCGTAAAGGCGGTACATCTCGCCCGGCATCCCGCGCTGCACCACCTCGTCGGCGGCCAGCTTGTCCAGCGCCTCGCCCAGCGACATCGGCAGCTTCTTCACCTCCTTGCCGGCCTCCATCGCCTCGTAGATGTTGCGCTCTTCCGGCGCGCCGGGATCGAGGTTGTTCTCCAGCCCGTCATCCATCGCCGCCAGCAGGGTCGAGCCCATCAGGTAGGGGTTCACCATGCTGTCCACCGAGCGGTATTCAAACCGCCCCGGCGCCGAGACCCGCAGGCCCGTGGTCCGGTTCTGGAAGCCCCAGTCGCTGAAGACCGGCGCCCAGAAGCCCGTGTCCCACAGCCGGCGATAGGAATTGACCGTCGAACAGCCGATCGCGGTCAGCGCCTGCAGGTGATGCACCACCCCGCCGATCGCCTTCAGCCCCTCCTTGCCGGGCATCTGCGGATCGTCGGTGTCGGGCATGAAGGTGTTCTCGCCGCCCTTCACGTACATGTAGTTGTCGGCCATGCCCGGCAGGTTGTCGGGATCGTTGCCGCATTTCACGAACTGGTCCTCGCCGCCATGCCACAGGCTCATGTTGTGGTGACAACCCGAGGCCGACACGCCCATGAACGGCTTGGTCATGAAACAGGCGAAGATGCCATGCTCGCGCGCCACCTGCGCACAGATCTGGCGATAGGTGGTCAGGCGGTCGGCATTGCGCAGCACGTCGTCGAACATCCAGTTCAATTCAAGCTGGCCCGGCGCGTCCTCGTGGTCGCCCTGGATCATGTCCAGCCCCATCTTGCGCGCATAGCGGATCACCTGCAGCGACACGGGCCGCAGGCTCTCGAACTGGTCGATGTGATAGCAATAGGGCTTCGAGAACCCGTCCTTCGGCTTGCCGTTCTCGTCGAACTTCAGCCACATCATTTCCGGCTCGGTCCCGATCCGCAGCCTGGTGCCGTGCTTCTTGGTGAACTCCTCGTGCAGCCGGCGCAGGTTGCCGCGGCAATCCGAGGTCAGGTAGGCGCCGGGATCGACCTTTTCCTCCCGGTTGCGGAACAGGGTGCAGTAGAACCGCCCGATCTCGGGCGCCCAGGGCAGCTGCATGAAGGTTTCCGGCTCGGGGATGCCGATCAGTTCCGCGGCTTCCGGCCCGTAGCCCAGGTAATCGCCCGCCCGGTTCAAGAACAGGTTCATCGTCGCGCCATAGACCAGCTGGAACCCCTTCTTGGCCACCTGCTCCCAGTGATCGGCGGGGATGCCCTTCCCCATGATCTTGCCGGTGACCGAAACGAACTGCAGGTACAGGTATTCGATCCCCAGCTCGTCGATCTTCTTGCGGACTTCCTTGATCTTCTCGTCGCGCCCTGGGGCCTCGACAAACCTTTCAATATCCATTTCAGCCACGGTGTACTCTCCCTGATGGTTGTGCCGCCTGCCGGTCTGATGCCCGCTTTGCAGCTTTTCTCGAGGTCAGCTCCAGTCGCCCGGGCGGCGCCGGCGGGGCTGAAGCACCCCCGCCCCGGCCCCACGGGAAAGCGGCCGCCGTGGCGGCGCCGCGCTTTCGCCCGGTCCAGTTTTGGTCAGGTTCCGTCCGTCACCGGGCAGGGCCCGGCCTTGCGCCGGGCAGTGCGAAAACTGTCGTTTTCCGGTATCAGGCAGCACCATTTTTGGTCATCCCTGTCTTTGCCTGCCTGGCAAGACACCCTATGTGTCTGGCCGGTCGGGGAGGCACGGATGCTCCAAAGGTTCCGCTGGCCGACCCAAAAGTCAACCACTTTTGGTCCAAAGGTGCAAAATTCACTGGATATGCCAGCTTAATGGTATATTTTTGGTATAAATTCGAGGGCGCATGATGAACGCTTACGCAGATCAGAAACTTGGCGCGGCCGACATCGCGGCCCTGATCCGGCGCGAGATTTCCAAGGGCAGCCTGCAACTTCACGACCGCCTTCCGCCCGAGCGGGTGCTGGCGGACACCTACGGCGCGGCCCGTGGCACGATCCGCAAGGCCCTGACCCGGCTGGAAAAAGAGGGCTTCGTCGAAACCCGCGCCGGCAGCGGCACCTATGTCGTCCACAAGCCCGAGGAATCATCGGCCAGCGCGATCGAGAACGCGACGCCGCTGGAACTGATGGACACCCGATTCGCCCTCGAGCCGCATATCTGCCGTCTCGCGGTGCTGCACGGCCGCCATTCCGATTTCGACCGGATGGAAGAACTCTGCACCCACATGGAAGGCTGCGTGGACGATCCCGTGGGCTTTTCCGAGGCCGACACCGATTTCCACCGCGCCCTTGTGGAAAGCACCCGCAACGGCCTGCTGATCTGGATCATCGACCAGATCGCCAGCGTCCGATCCCAGGATGACTGGACGCGCATGCGTCACCTGACGCTCGATGCCAAGACGATCGGCACCTACAACGTGCAGCACCGCCAGATCCTCAACGCGATCCGCACCCGCGAACCCGAACGCGCTGCCAACATCATGAAAGAGCACCTCGAGACCGCGCGCCTGTCGCTGACCCGCGCCTCCGACACCTGACGCACCATCATTTCGAAGACCATCGAAATGACTTGACCGCGGCCTGCCAATTCGATACTTCTCGAAACATGGAACAGTCACCCGTCACCGAGACCGACCTCGCCGTCACCGCCTCCACCTTCGCCGCGCTCGGCTCCGAACAGCGGCTCGCGGTGCTGCGCACGCTGGTGCGCGCGGGTCCGCCGGGCCTCAGCATCGGTCAACTGGGCGAACGGACCGGCATCACCGGATCGACCCTCACCCATCACATGAAGCTGCTGGCGCAGGCCGGGCTCGTGCGGCAGGAACGGCGGGGCCGCTCGATCATCTGCGCCGCCGTCGCCTATCCCGAACTGCGCGCGCTGGCGGATTTCCTGCTGCGCGAATGCTGCGCCGACGCGCCCGACGACTGCGGGGATCACGATCATGGCTGACACCACGCAATCGCCGGTCGTCGCGGCCTGGGGCCGGATCGACAAGGCGTGGCTGCTGCTCGGGCTCACCCTTGCCGCCGTGGCGCTGTTCGAGGCGCCACAGCTCTGGCCCACCATCACATTTGCCGCCGGCGCCCTGTGGCACACCGCCCCCTTCATCGCCTTCGCCGTCCTGGCCGTTGCGTGGCTCCGGGCCACCGGCGCCGAACGCCTGCTGGCCCGCGCCTTCGAGGGCAGCCGCGTCCGCATGATCGCCGTGGCCGCCGTGATCGGCGGCATCGCCCCCTTCTGCTCGTGCGAGGTGATCCCCTTCATCGCCGCGATGCTGGCGCTCGGCGCGCCGCTGGGGGCGGTCATGGCCTTCTGGCTGGCCTCGCCGCTGATGGACCCGGCGCAGTTTCTCATCACTTCCGGCACGCTCGGCTGGGATTTCGCCATCGCCAAGACCGGCGCGGCCATCGGCACCGGCCTTCTGGGCGGCTTCGCCACGTTGGCGCTGTCGCGCTCGGCGCTGTTCGCCGATCCGCTGCGCAGCGCGCCCGGCTGTGGCGGCTGCTGCTCGGCCCAACGCCCGTTCGAGGGCGCCCCGGTCTGGCGCTTCTGGTCCGATGCGGCCCGGCGCGACACCTTCGTCAGCACCCTGCAGGGCAACGCCCTGTTCCTGCTGAAATGGCTGGCGCTGGCCTATGTGGTCGAGGCGCTGATGCTGCGCCACATTCCCGCCGAAACCGTGGCCGGCGTTCTGGGCGGTGACGGGATCGGCCCGATCCTGCTGGGCGCGGTGGTGGGCGCCCCGGCCTATCTGAACGGCTACGCCGCCGTGCCGATGGTCGATGCCCTGCTCGCCCAAGGCATGAGCGACGGGGCCGCGATGAGCTTCATGATCGCCGGCGGCGTCAGCTGCATTCCCGCCGCGATCGCCGTCTGGGCGCTGGTCCGGCCGCGCGTGTTCTTCGCCTACCTGGCCTTCGCGACCACCGGCGCCGTGCTGGCCGGTCTCGCCTGGCAGGCCATCGCCTGACCGCGTGCTTTCGCCCGCGGCCGCGCCACCTGGCACGGCCAGGCGCGCGCCAGCGGGCCGCGCGCCACGCCCCTTTGCCCGATTTTTTCCCGCCAAGGGCATAAATCTGCCCCGTTTTGCTGTAACATCGCGCAGATACGGCATAGTATATGCTCGTAACCAGTGACGCCCCAACGCCCCGGCCACAAGGGGCGCGACCAGAGCAGCATCGGAGCAACCTGGATGCTCGAATTCGACACCGTGAGCAAGTCCTTCTGGACGGGCACGCAGCGCAAGGTGATCCTTGACCGCGTGTCGTTCCGTGTCGAGCTGGGCAACTCCCTCGGGATCCTCGCGCCCAACGGCACCGGCAAGACGACGCTCATCAACATGATGGCGGGTCTGGAAAAGCCCGACGAGGGCGAGATCCGCCGCGGCTGCCGGGTCAGCTTCCCGCTGGGGTTCATGGGCGGCGTGGTCTCCAAGATCTCGGCGATGGAAAACGCCCGCTACATCGCCCGGCTCTACGGGCTCGACCCCGACTATATCGAGGCGTTCTGCCGCTGGATGTGCAACCTCGGCGAATATTTCGACCAGCCGCTCGGCACCTATTCCTCGGGGATGCGCGCGCGCTTCACCTTCGCGCTGATGCTGGCGCTGGATTTCGACATCTACCTGATCGACGAGGGGATGCCCAGTTCCACCGACGTGGAATTCAACCGCAAGGCCGGGGAAATCCTGCGCGAACGGCTGCGCACCACCACCGTCGTGATCGTGTCGCACAAACCCGAAGTGCTGGAAAAATTCGCCCGAAGCGCGGCGGTGCTCATGGCCGGGCGCCTGTACATGTTCGACACCTTGGAAGAGGCAAAGCAGCTTTATGACTACGAAACCCAAGGCTAAGAAATTCCGCATCCGCCGCAGCGCGCAACCGCAGTCGCAGGCGCAGGCGCAGCCCGCGTCCGGCCCCGCCGACGATCATGCCACGCCTCGGACCCACACGCCCGACACCGCCCATCACGCCACCCCCGATCCCGCGCATGGCGCCCTGCGCGAGGGGCAGGTCGCCTCGGCCCGCGAAACCGCCTCGGCCCAGACGATCGAGGAGATCCGCAAGGAGGGGCTGACGGGCCGGCAGTTGCGCATGGCCCGCCGCATGGCCCAGAAACACGGGCTTGCGCCCACCTCGGATTTCGACGCCGTGCGCC
>JAASSQ010000171.1 GCA_021767845.1 Roseovarius sp.
TCGCTGAGCAGGTAGAGCGCGGATTTGCCCACGTCCTCGATCGTCACGTTGCGGCGCAGGGGCGAGTTCAGCTCGTTCCATTTCAGGATGTAGCGGAAATCGCCGATGCCGCTGGCCGCCAGCGTCTTGATCGGGCCGGCGCTGATCGCGTTGACGCGGATGCCGTCCTTGCCCAGATCCTCGGCCAGATACATCACGCTGGCTTCCAGCGCGGCCTTGGCGACACCCATGACGTTGTAATGCGGCATGACCTGTTCGGCGCCGTAATAGGTCAGCGTCAGCATCGAGCCGCCCTCGGCCATCATCTTTTCCGCGCGCTGCGCAACGGCGGTGAAGGAATAGACCGAGATGTCCATCGTGTTCAGGAAATTGTCGCGGCTGGTGTCCACGTAGCGGCCGCGCAGCTCGGACTTGTCGGAAAACCCGATGGCGTGCACCACGAAATCCAGCTTGCCCCATTTCCTTTCCAGCTCCGAGAACAGCCGATCGACCGACCCCATGTCGCCCACGTCGCAAGGCAGCACGGTGTCGGAGCCGAGCTGCTCGGCCAGCGGCGCCACGCGTTTCTTGAGCGCATCGCCCTGGTAGGAAAAGGCGAGTTCGGCACCGGCATCCGCGCAGGCCTTGGCGATCCCCCACGCGATCGACTTGTCGTTCGCGAGGCCCATGATGAGACCGCGCTTGCCCGCCATCAGTTGATTTGACATTTCTTGCCCTCGGACCAGCATTGATTGTGCTTTTTCCTTTAGGCGATCGCCGGTATGGCATCAAGGGAAAGGCGGGCCGCGGCCGGCGACTTGGCGCAAGCGGCCCGTTTTCGTTCCGGTCGTGGCAGGTGCCGGCCACGGCCCGCAAGGCGAAGGGAGGCAGGGATGAGCGAGAGAACAGGGATATTCGCCGGGGACGATCCGTTCGAGATCGCCCGGCGGTGGCTGGCCGAGGCCGAAAAGACCGAAGTGAACGATCCCAACGCCGTGGCGCTGGCCACGGTGGATGCGGAGGGGATGCCCAATGTGCGCATGGTCCTTCTGAAAGAGATCGCGGACGACAGTTTCTGGTTCTACACCAATTACCGCAGCGCGAAGGGCCGTGAACTTGAAAGCTCGGGGAAGGCGGCGATCGTGCTGCACTGGAAATCGCTGCGGCGCCAGCTGCGCATCCGGGGCACCGTGACGCGCGAGGATGGCGCGGAGGCGGATGCCTATTTCGCGTCGCGCTCGCTCAAGAGCCGGCTGGGGGCGTGGGCGTCGCGGCAGTCGCAGCCGCTCGAGTCGCGCGCTGCGCTGATGGCCGAGGTTGCGAAGATCACCGCGCAGAAGGGGCCGACCCCGCCGCGACCGCCGTTCTGGGGCGGCTTCAGGATCGTGCCGGTCGAAATCGAATTCTGGGCGGATGGCGCGTTTCGCCTGCACGACAGGTTCGTCTGGCGCCGGGAAGCACCTGAAAACGCATGGGAAATTACCCGCCTGAACCCCTGACATTCGCGAAACGTAAAATGCAAGACGCTGAATATAAATGGATTTTTTGCTTGCAACTTTCGATACTTCTGACGCAAGACTTTACGAGGTCTTAGGGGATGAAGGCTGTTTGGGTAGGAATGACGTGACCAAGGAAAATGAACTCACTCGGAGGGTGAAAGGACGCGTTAAATGGTTTGATCCGGTCAAGGGTTTTGGTTTTGTCATCGCCGATGAAGGCGGTCCGGATATCCTTCTTCATGCGAATGTGCTGCGCAACTTCGGGCAGAGCTCTGTAGCCGATCGGGCGGGCGTGGAAATTGACGTCCAGGATACCGAGCGCGGCATCCAGGCCGTCGAGGTGCTGGCCATCGAGCCGCCGGATGACGGCGAGGGCACGGGGCTGGCCGATCTCGACGAGCTTGATCCCGAGGTCATCCAGGCCGCCCCGCTGGAACCCGCGCGCGTGAAATGGTTCGACAAGGGCAAGGGGTTCGGCTTTGCCAACACCTTTGGCAGCAGCGACGACGTGTTCATTCACGTCGAGGTCCTGCGCCGATCCGGCCTTGCCGATCTTCAGCCCGGCGAGGCGCTTGCGATGCGCGTCATCGAAGGCAAACGCGGTCGCATGGCAACAGAGGTGTGCGGATGGGAAATGGCCGTAAAGCGGCAAGACTGACCGTTTTCCTGGCATTCATGATCGCGGCGGCCCCCGTGGTCGCGGGCGAGTGCCGGTCCGACCGGGCCGAGTTGCGCGGACCCTGGGGCGAGGCGGCGTTCACCGTCGAGGTTGCCGATGATGCCGAGGAACGGGCGCGGGGCCTGATGCACCGCGAGTCCATGCCGCGCAGCGCCGGCATGCTGTTCGTCTATCCCGCGCCGAAGCGGGTCGGGTTCTGGATGAAGAATACGCTGATCCCCCTCGACATGATTTTCATGGATCGCACCGGAACGGTGCAGCAGGTCCATCACGATGTACAGCCCGGCGATCTGCGCCCGAAGTTTGGCGGCAACGCCATTCAGTATGTCCTTGAGATCAACGGCGGGTTGGCGCGGCAGATCGGGATCGCGAAGGGGAGCGAGCTGCGCCATCCGGCGATTGCACCCGGGGCCGCGTCCTGGCCCTGTTAGGGCTTTTCAATCCGGTTTTGCCAGAGTAGACACGGGGCCGGTTCGGGGCGTAGCGCAGTCTGGTAGCGCACCTGTTTTGGGTACAGGGGGTCGTGAGTTCGAATCTCGCCGCCCCGACCAATCCTCTCCAGATGTAGTATTCCGCAGCGCGACGTGCCCAATGCGCCGGTTTCGGCGTTGCATTTCGGCACGGCCCCATACCCGGGCTGGGGTCTGGCCGTGAGATCGGCACTACATATAGCGTCTGCCGCCGGGCAGGGGATTCGCGCGGGGCGGAGGGCGATTGGCCGGACGCTCCGCGCGCCTGCGATCACGCCTCCGCATCAGCTTGTGGCGCTAAACCTCTTTTTTCGTTTCGGTTTTGCGGGGCGGGGTGGGGGCCGGGCCGCGTGTGGCGAAGGCAACAGGCGTTTGTGGATGAATCATGGAGCGCGGCGCCGGGGCCAAACGGGGCCTGACAGTCAACAGGTTTTTTAGCGAAAACTTGCCAAAAATTCCGTTGACCCGGACGGCTGAAATACGCCAAGTTGTGCGGGCCGGTGCGTTAGCCACAACATATAGTGTGGATCAGCCGGCCAGAGATAGAACCTCAAAGATGACCCGGCTGGACCGGGACGCACTGGTCGCACCGCCTTGCCGCGGCGCGGGACGGGGGATGTTTCTGTCGGCCGAACCGGCCGATCGGGTCCGCGGAACCGGACATGTGGGAAGTGAAACGCTGATTGTGAGGCAGCCAGACAATGAAGATTGAAAGAAAGTTCACCAAGGCAGGGCAGGACGCTTACGCAGAACTGGACTTCGTGACCACCAGTTCGGAAATCCGCAACCCGGATGGCACTACGGTGTTCCGGCTGGACGAGGTCGAGGTGCCCGCAGGTTGGAGCCAGGTTGCCAGTGACGTGATCGCGCAGAAATACTTCCGCAAGGCCGGTGTTCCCGAGAAGCTGGAGCGCGTGAAGGAAAAGGACGTGCCGGAATTCCTGTGGCGTTCGGTGCCGGCCAGGAAGAACACCGGCTTCGGCGGTGAGACCAGCGCCAAGCAGGTCTTCGACCGCCTGGCCGGGGCCTGGGCTTATTGGGGCTGGAAGGGTGGCTACTTCACCACCGAGGAGGACGCGCGCGCCTATTACGACGAGATGCGCTTCATGCTGGCGCGCCAGATGGCGGCGCCCAACAGCCCGCAATGGTTCAACACCGGCCTGCATTGGGCCTACGGCATCGACGGCCCCAGCCAGGGCCATTATTACGTCGATTACCAGTCGGGCGAACTGACCAAGTCCAGCAGCGCCTACGAGCATCCGCAGCCGCATGCCTGCTTCATCCAGTCGGTCGGCGACGACCTGGTGGGTGACGGCGGCATCATGGATCTCTGGGTCCGCGAAGCGCGCCTGTTCAAATACGGCTCGGGCACCGGGACCAACTTCTCCAGCCTGCGGGCCGAGGGTGAGAAGCTGTCGGGCGGCGGCAAGTCGTCGGGCCTGATGGGCTTTCTCAAGATCGGGGACCGCGCGGCGGGCGCGATCAAGTCGGGTGGCACCACGCGCCGCGCGGCCAAGATGGTGATCTGCGACGCCGACCATCCCGATATCGAGGAGTTCATCAACTGGAAGGTGCGCGAGGAGCAGAAGGTGGCCTCGATCGTGGCCGGCTCCAAGATGCACGAGCAGAAGCTCAACGAGATCTTCGCGGCGATCCGCGAATGGGACGGCAGCGGCGAGGACGCGGTCGATCCCAAGAAGAACGAGGCGCTGAAGGCCGCGGTGCGCGGCGCCAAGCAGGTGCAGATCCCCGAGACCTACATCAAGCGGGTTCTGGACTATGCCAAGCAGGGCTATGCCAGCATCGAGTTCCCGACCTACGACACCGACTGGGACTCCGAGGCCTATGCCAGCGTGTCGGGGCAGAACTCGAACAACTCGATCCGCGTGACCGATGCGTTCCTCGAAGCGGTGCGCAACGACGATGACTGGGCGCTGATCAACCGGACCGATGGTGCGGTCGCCAAGACGATCAAGGCGCGCGATCTGTGGGAGCAGGTGGGCCATGCCGCCTGGGCCTGTGCCGATCCGGGCATTCAGTTCCACGACACCGTGAACGCCTGGCACACCTGCCCCGAGGACGGGCCGATCCGCGGCTCAAACCCGTGCTCGGAATACATGTTCCTGGATGACACGGCCTGCAACCTGGCCTCGATGAACCTGCTGCAGTTCTACCGCGACGGCGAGTTCGATGCCGACAGCTACATGCACGCCACGCGGCTGTGGACCGTGACGCTGGAAATCTCGGTGATGATGGCGCAATTCCCGTCCAAGGAGATCGCGCAGCGCAGCTATGATTTCCGCACGCTCGGCCTGGGCTATGCCAATATCGGCGGTCTGCTGATGAACATGGGGCTTGGCTATGACAGCGACGAGGGCCGCGCCCTGTGCGGTGCGCTGAGCGCGATCATGACGGGCGTCGCCTATGCCACCAGCGCCGAGATGGCGGGGGAGCTGGGGCCCTTTGCCGGCTACGAGCGCAACCGCGACCACATGCTGCGCGTCATCCGCAACCACCGCAACGCCGCCTATGGCGCGACCGAGGGCTACGAGGGGCTGGAGGTCAAGCCGGTGCCGCTGGACCGGCAGAACTGCCCCGAACCGCGGCTGGTCGATCTGGCGATGGCCAGCTGGGACGAGGCGCTGAAGCTGGGCGAGAAGAACGGCTACCGCAACGCGCAGGCAACCGTGATCGCGCCGACCGGCACGATCGGGCTGGTGATGGATTGCGACACCACTGGGATCGAGCCGGATTTCGCCCTGGTGAAGTTCAAGAAGCTGGCCGGTGGCGGTTACTTCAAGATCATCAACCAGTCGGTGCCGGCGGCGCTGGAAAAGCTGGGCTACAGCTCGGCCCAGATCGGCGAGATCGTCAGCTACGCGGTGGGGCATGGCTCTATCGGGAACGCGCCGGGGATCAACCACACCTCGCTGGTCGGGCATGGCTTCGGGCCGAACGAGCTTGAGAAGGTGGACAATGCGCTTGGCAGCGCCTTCGACATCCGGTTCGTGTTCAACCAGTGGACGCTTGGCACCGAGTTCTGCACCAATGTCCTGGGCATCCCGGCCGAAAAGCTGAACGATCCGACCTTCGACATGCTGGCGCATCTTGGCTATTCCAAGGCCGATATCGAGGCCGCGAACGACCATGTCTGCGGGACCATGACGCTGGAAGGCGCACCGCACCTGCGCGAAGAGCACTACCACATCTTCGACTGCGCCAACCCCTGCGGCAAGAAGGGCAAGCGCTACCTGGGCGTGGAAAGCCACATCCACATGATGGCCGCGGCGCAGAGCTTCATCTCGGGTGCGATCTCGAAGACGATCAACATGCCCAACGATGCCACGATCGAGGATTGCCAGAAGGCCTATGAGCTGAGCTGGTCCCTGGGCGTCAAGGCGAACGCGCTCTATCGCGACGGCTCGAAACTGAGCCAGCCGCTGGCGTCGGCCCTGGTCGAGGATGATGACGAGGCCGCAGAGGTGCTGGAAAGCGGCTCGACCCAGGAAAAGGCCGCCGTGCTGGCCGAGAAGATCGTCGAGAAGGTGGTCGTCAAGGAAATCGTCAAGTCGCAGCGCAGCAAGATGCCGGAGCGCCGCAAGGGCTATACCCAGAAGGCGATCGTGGGTGGTCACAAGGTCTATCTGCGCACCGGCGAATACGAGGACGGCGCGCTTGGCGAGATCTTCATCGACATGCACAAGGAAGGTGCCGGGTTCCGCGCGATGATGAACAACTTCGCCATCGCCGTGTCGGTGGGCCTGCAATACGGCGTGCCGCTGGAAGA
>JAASSQ010000013.1 GCA_021767845.1 Roseovarius sp.
AACCCGCCGCTACCCCGGCGGACCTTCCGGTAGCGCAGCGGCGCGGGGGTCAGCAGCGTTCAATACGCCTTGCCACGGGCCGAAACCGGCCATACCGTCTCGACCTTGCCGCCACGCACGCCCACATACCAATCGTGCACGTTGCAAGTAGGGTCGCAATGGCCCGGCACCAGCTTGAGCTTTTCATTGATCTTCAGCGCGCGGCCCGGATCAGCCACGACACCGTGTTCATCCGTGCATTTCACATATTCCACATCGTCCCGCCCGAAAACGACCGGCAGGCCGCTGTCAACGGATTGCACCTTCAGCCCCGCGTCCACGATTGCGGTGTCCGGCTTGGCATGGCTCATGACGCTGGTCAGAAGGAACAGCGCGTTGTCCCACTCCCCGTGGTCGATGCGGGTGCCGTCTTTGTCGAGGACGCGGCCGTAATCGGCATCCATGAAGGCATAGGATCCGCACTGCAGCTCGTTATACACGCCGGACGCGGTCTCAAACTGGTAGCTTCCCGTTCCGCCCCCGCCGACGATGTCGCAGGCAAGACCATCGGCCTCAAGCGCTGTGACGGCATCGCGCACCATGGCGATGGCAATATCGATCCTGGCCTTGCGGTCCTGGTAATCTTGCAGATGCTGCATTGCACCCTGATAGGCTTGCAGACCCGAGAACTTCAGGCCGGGCGCCGCATTGATCGCCCGGGCAATTGCGACGACGTCCGCGGTTTCGGTGACACCGCATCGTCCCGCGCCGCAATCAATCTCGACCAGGCATTCAATCTCGGTCGCGTGGGTCTGCGCGGCGGCCGACAGGTCGGCCACGTTGTCGATATCGTCCACGCAGCAGATCGTGCGCGCGCCCAATTGGGGCAGCCGCGCCAGCCGGTCGATCTTGGCCGGGTCGCGCACCTGGTTGGACACAAGCACGTCCCTGATGCCGCCGCGGACGAAAACCTCGGCTTCGCTGACCTTTTGACAACACACGCCGCAGGCACCGCCCAGTTCGATCTGCATCCGGGCCACGTCCACGGACTTGTGCATCTTGCCATGCACGCGGTGACGCATCCCGTGGGCCTTCGCGTAGTCGCCCATCTTGCGGATGTTGCGCTCCAACGCATCGAGATCGAGTACGAGACACGGGGTCTGGATGTCCGCCTCGTCCATGCCCGGCAGCGCGGGGATGTCATAGCCCACGTCGAGGTCGTGAATATTGCGGATGTCGTTCATCTTGCTCTCTTCCTTTGCAGGCACCCGTTCGCAACGAACGGCCCGTCGCCTCAAGGGCCGGCCCATGTCAGCTTGTCCAGATCGACCTTGCCCCCGAGACGGTCCCGCCTTGGCCGCGCATGGCTTTCTCCAAGCTTGGCACAGGGGTTGCCGGCGCTTGGCGCCAGCAACGATGCACCGCGGCGGACGCGGGATCAGGCCGCGGGGTAGCTGGAAAAGATCTCGGTCGTGCCGTCCCGCCGGATCAGATGAACGTCATAGGCTTCGCGCCGATCCTCGGGCCCCATGCCCGGTGAGCCATAGGGCATCCCCGGCACCGCCAGCCCGACCGCATCCGGGCGCTCCCGCAAGAGACGCCGTATATCGGCGGCGGGCACGTGGCCTTCGATCATGTAGCCGTCAATCCTGCCGGTGTGGCACGATACCATTTCGATCGGGATGCCATTTTCGATCTTGTAGCGGCTCAGCGCCGTGCCGAAGCTGGTTTCGGTCGTCACCTGAAACCCGTCTGCCTTCAGAATGTCGTTCCAGGCCGTGCAGCACCCGCAATTCGGGTCTTTCAGCACGTGGATTTGCGGCTGTCCGCCCTGGGCCAAGGCGGGCAACGCCGCGCCCAATCCGAATGCGGCACTCGAGGACAGCAGGGTCCGGCGGGTCATATCAGGGTGGGTCATCGCGGGGCTCCTTCGTACAAGCTTCGGGGTATTCTACCGTGCCAGAGCCTGCAGTCCAGACGCACACCGCAACAGTGACGCAATCGTGTCCGGCCGGCTCAGGCCAGCCAGACGTCAAGAAACAACATCACGACAAGGCCCACGGCCAACCCCAGGGTGGCCTTGTTCTGATGGCCGCTGCGATGGGTTTCGGGGATGATCTCGTGGCTGATGACGTAGAGCATCGCCCCCGCCGCAAAGGCCAGTCCCCAGGGCAGAATCGGCTCGGAGACCGAGATGACCCCAGCCCCGATCAGACCGCCGACAGGCTCCACCATGCCCGTCAGTGCGGCGATGGCCCATGCCTTGCGCTGCTCGTAGCCCTCGCCCAGAAGCGCCACAGCAACGGCCAGCCCCTCGGGCGCGTTTTGCAGGCCGATCCCGACCGCCAGCGGCAGGCCGCCCTGAAGACCGTGCGCACCGAAACCGACACCCACGGCAAGCCCCTCGGGGAAATTGTGAATGGTGATCGCGATGATGAACAGCCAGACCCGCCGCAGGGCGGCGGCGTCGGGCCCTTCCCGGCCCGTCTTGAAATGCTCATGTGGCAGGGCCTCGTTCATCAGGTGAACCGCCGCCATGCCGACCACGATCGAGACACAGGCGATGGCCGCGGGGATCGCACCCTCGCCATAGGTTTCCGCCGCCGCGTCGAGTGATGGAATGATGAGCGAGAAAAAAGACGCGGCCAGCATCACGCCGGCGGCAAAGCCAAGCGACATTTCCCGGAACGCGCGGCCGGGAACACGCCCGGCCAGCACGGGAAGCGCGCCAACGGCCGTCATCAGCCCGGCGGCCAGGCTGCCAGCAAAGCCCAGAAACAGCGGCGATGCCAAGACGGTTTCCATTCTGCGTCCTTCAGCCTTTCGGCACCACGACCATTACGACGCCCATTCGCCTTGGCGGAACACCGGCACTTGGTCTCCATTCGGGGTGATGCCGTCGATATCGGTTTCCGGCCCGCCGATCATCCAGTCAACGTGAATGAGGCTGGCATTACCGCCCCGTTCGGCGATCTCGTCGGGCGACAATTTTTCACCGTTCACGAAACACTTGGAATAGCACTGGCCAAGCGCGATGTGGCAGGCCGCGTTCTCGTCGTAGAGCGTGTTGTAGAACAGCTGCCCGGATTGCGAAATCGGCGAGGAATGCGGCACAAGCGCCACCTCGCCCAGGCGGCGCGCGCCTTCGTCGGTTTCCAACAGCTTCCGCAGAACCGCCTCGCCCTTGCTGGCGCGGGCTTCGACGATGCGGCCCTGTTCGAAACGCACCTCGATATCCTCGATCAGGCTGCCCTGGTGAGACAGCGGCTTGGTTGCGCGCACATGGCCCTGGGTCTTGGCGGCGTGCGGGGTCGTGAACACTTCCTCGGTCGGGATATTGGGGTTGCAGATCACGCCGTTGCGGGCCTGGGAGGCGCCGCCCTGCCAGGCGTGCCCGTCGGCCAGCCCCACGGTCAGATCGGTCCCCGGCCCGGTGAAATGCAGCGCCGCGAACCGCTGTTCGTTCAGCCAGTTGGTGCGCGCCCGCAGCGTCGCGTTGTGGTCGGCCCAAGCGGCAACCGGATCCTCCCGGTCCACGCGCGAGGCCGCGAATATCGCGTGGGCGAGTTTCTCCACCGCCGCGTCATCGGGGAGGTCGGGAAACATGCGCCTTGCCCACGAAAGGCTGGGATAGCTTGCGATCGACCAGTTGATCTCGAAATTGGCGATCCGTTCCAGTGCCGGCTTGTAGGCCATGGAATTGGCCTTGCCCGCGCGCGACACTTTTTCCGCGTCCTGTTCGGCCAACAGCATCGGGTCATCACCAACGATCACCATCCGCGCCGCGCCGTTTTCAAAGGCCTTCGCCATCCCCTCGTAGAGCCAGCCGGGCGCCTTGTCGAAGCTGTGGTCCCCGGCATTGCGATAGCGGGCCAGCATCAGTTCCTCGTCGCCGAGGATCGGGGTCACGAGCCCCGCGCCTGCCTCGTAGGCCTCGGCCACCACGCGCCGGATCAGCGGAAGCGCCGTAACTGGCCCGGTCAAGACCAGGTCCTGTCCCTGCTGAAGGTTCAGCCCGACCCGGACCGCCACCCGGGCCAGCCGGTCCAGTTCCGCCGCATGTTTTTCTTCAAACGTCATCACGGCCCTTTCGCCTGCTGCGTTGCATTGTTGCCGGCACGTTCCGCCAAGCCTGCGGCAAGGTCAACCCGAACGCCTGCGCGGTGCGCGTCATCGTTGGTGCCGGTTGCCCGGCCCGGAAACGACCGGGGCCGCACCCAATTGGCGCGGCCCCGAGACTGTCAGCAAAGATTGTTTCAGCTTGCCTTGCGACGATTGTTCAGTTCGCGGATCAGGGCGCGCGCGGCAAGGTGCATGCCCGAGTTCTGCAGGTCTTCGATACGCTGTTCGATTTCTTCGGTCGTCATGTCGCTCATGGCGTTCTCCTTCTGCTTCCGTTCTTGTAATGCCCGCGTTCCCAAAGGGCCCTGTGCGGCGCTTGCCGCAACTGGTGACCTTGAACGCTTGAACCGCAAGCCCCGATCATGACGGCGCCCTTGTGGCGCGGGCGGGGTCGTCCGGGCGGTGCGGGGGTCGGGCCGAAAGCGGCAACCCCGCGTCAGTGATGCGCCTACATATCGGCCTTCCAGCGCAAACATCAACCCCCAGCGACAAGATACCGGGATCGACCTTGCACGGCAAAGGCTAGGACTGCGCCCTGGAAACTCCGCGGAATATCCGCGTGACGATCATGAAGAAGAGCGGCACGAAGATGATGCCCAGAACCGTGGCCGAGATCGTGCCACCCAAGACCCCTGACCCAATCGCGTTGCGCCCGCCCGAGCCCGCGCCCGAGGACAGGACCAGGGGCAAGACCCCCAGGGAAAACGCCGTCGAGGTCATGATGATCGGGCGGAAGCGTTGCCGCGCGGCCGTAGCGACGGCGTCGATCACCCTTTCGCCAGCCTCGTGCCGCTCGCGGGCGAATTCGACGATCAGGATCGCGTTCTTGCCGGTCAGGCCGATAACGGTCAGCAGGCCGACCTGGAAAAAGACCCCGTTCTCGAACCCACCCAGCCAAGCGCCGGTCAACGCCCCCAGAACACCGATTGGCATCGCCAGCATCACGGCGAAAGGAATCGACCAGCTTTCGTAAAGAGCCGCCAGCGACAGGAACACGGCCGCCAGCGACAGCGCGTAAAGCAACGGCGCCTGGTTGCCGGATTGCTGTTCCTCCAGCGAAAGACCGGTCCACGCCACCGCGTAGCCGCTTCCCAGCTCGCCGACCAGGCGCTCCATCTCGGCCATCGCCTCGCCGGTGGTCACGCCCTGCGCGGGTGAGCCCTGGATCTGGATCGAGGGCACGCCGTTGTAGCGGTAAAGACCCTGCGCGCCGTAATCCCAACGGCCTTCGGCGAAGTTCGAGAACGGCACAAGGCCTCCCGAACCGTTGCGAACGCGCCATTTTTCGATGTCCGATGGGGTGGCGCGCGCCTCGGGCTCACCTTGCACATAGACACGCTTGATCCGCCCCTGGTCGATGAAATCGTTGACATAGGTGCCCGCCCAGGCGGTTTGCAGAAGCGCACCCACATCCGTCGGGGTCAGCCCCATCGCCCCGGCCTTGCGCCAGTCGATGTCCAGATTGAACTGCGCGGCATCCTCGAGCCCGCTTGGCCGCGCCGACCCGATCAGCGGGCTTTGCGCCGCCGCGCCAAGCACCCGGTTGCGCGCTTGCACCAGGTCTTCGTGGCTTTGCCCGTCACGCGCCTGAAGGTAGAAATCGAACCCCGAGACATTGCCGAGCTCGATCACCGACGGAGGCACGATCGGGAAGACCTGGGCATCGCGCAGCTGGCTGAACGCTCCGAAGGCGCGGCCGGCCAGTGCCTGAACGCTTTGCCCCGGGGCGGGGCGTTCATCCCAGTCCTTCAGCTGAACGAAGCCCAACCCCATGTTCTGCCCACGTCCCGAAAAGCTGAACCCGACAACGCCGAAGATCGAGTCGACGACGTCATCCTCCTGCGTGAGGTAGTAGTCTTCGACCTGCTTCACCACGTCCAGCGTGCGTTCCGCGGTGGCGCCGGTCGGCGTCTGAATCAGGGTGAACAGGATGCCCTGGTCTTCCTCGGGCAGGAAACCCGTGGGGGTCCGCATGAACAGCAGAGCCATGGCCGCGGCAAGAGCAAGATAGACCACCCCCACGCGAAACGGGCGCCGCACGCTCCAACGGACAGTGCCCGTATAGCCGTTGGTCAGACCGGAAAAGCCCTGGTTGAACCATCCGAACAGTCGGCTTGTCCTGCCGTTTTCCGCCTTGGGCCGCAGCAGCGATGCACACAGCGCCGGGGTCAGCGTCAGGGCCACAACGACAGACAGTGCCATGGCCGACACGATGGTGATCGCGAATTGCTGGTAAATCACGCCGGTCGAACCGGGGAAAAAGGCCATCGGCACGAACACCGCCGACAGCACCATCGCGATACCGATCAGGGCGCCGGTGATCTGGCCCATCGACTTGTAGGTGGCCTCGCGCGGGGACAGTCCCTCTTCTTCCATGATGCGCTCGACGTTTTCCACCACGACGATGGCATCATCCACCAGCAGGCCGATCGCCAGCACCATGGCCAGCATGGTCAGCGTATTGATAGTGAAGCCCGCCGCTGCCAGAACCCCGAAGGTGCCCAGCAGGACGACCGGAACGGCAAGCGTCGGGATCAGCGTGGCCCGCAGGTTTTGCAGGAACAGGAACATCACGAGGAACACGAGGCCGATCGCCTCGAACAGGGTCTTGACCACCTCCTTGATCGAAATCTCGATGAAGGGCGTTGTGTCGTAGGGGATCACGTAATCCACACCCTCGGGGAAGAACCGCGCAAACTCGGCCATGCGGTCCTTGACCGCTTGGGCCGTGTCCAGAGCGTTGGCGCCCGGTGCAAGACTGATCGCCATGCCAGAAGCCGGGTCCGAGTTGAAACGCGCGATCGTGGCATAGTTCTCGGCCCCGATCTCGACCCGCGCGACATCATCCAGCAGAACAAGCCCGCCATCGGTTTCGGCCCGCAGAACGATCTGGCGAAAATCTTCGGGTGTGCTCAGCAGGGATTGCGCGGTGATCGTTGCGTTGAGCTGCTGCCCCTCGACCGTTGGCCGTGCCCCGAACGCTCCGGCCGAGATCTGCGCGTTCTGCGCCGACACCGCCGCGACGACATCGGAGGGCGTCAGCTCGAACGCGGCCAGCTTGGCGGGGTCGAGCCAGATCCGCATGGCATATTGCCCGCCAAACACGTCAACCGACCCGACGCCCTGGATGCGGCTCAGTTCATCGACAAGGTTCGTGACCATGTAGTCGGCTAGGTCCACCTGCTCGAGGCTGCCATCCTCGGAAATCAGCGCGACCACCATCAGGAACCCGGCCGAGGATTTCTCGACCGTCAGGCCCTGCCGCTGTACGATCTCCGGCAGGAGCGGCGTGGCCTGGCTCAGCTTGTTCTGAACCTGAACCTGCGCGATGTCGGCATCGGTGCCGGTCTCGAAGGTCAGCGTGATCTCGGCGCGGCCCGAGGACGTGGAACTGGACGAGAAATAGCGCAGACCATCCAGCCCGGTCATCTGCTGTTCAATCACCTGTGTGACGGTGTTGGCCACGGTATTGGCCGACGCGCCGGGATAGGTTGCCGTCACCGTCACCGAGGGCGGCGCGATCTGCGGATATTGCGCGACCGGCAAGAGCCGAATGGCCAGGATGCCGATCCCCATGATGAGGATCGAAATGACCCAGGCAAAAACGGGACGGTCGATAAAGAAGCGTGCCATATGTGGGTATCCCGTTTCCGCCGGTCAGTGCGACTGTGCCTCGCTGTCGGCAGATGCCCGTTCTTCGGGGGCCACCGTTGCGCCGGGCGCGGCTTTCTGGAACCCTGCCACGACCACGCGGTCGCCAGCCGAGAGCCCCTCCTCCACGACCCAGTTGTCGTCACGATCCTGAAGGATCGACAGCGATCGTTCCTCGATCACGCCATCGGCATTGACCACCCAGGCCACAGGCCGTCCACGGCGGTCGCGGACCACACCCTCTTGCGGCACGAGAAAAACGTTCCGCGCTACCTCCACCGGCATCTCGACCTGCACATACATGCCCGGAAGCAGCAGCAAATCGGGATTGTCGAACTGCATCCGCAGCGTCACAACGCCGGTTTGCGGATCGACATTCGGCTCGGCTGCCTGCAAGCGGCCCGTCTGACCATAGGCGGATCCGTCGGCCAGGGTCAGCCGCACCGTGCCGTCGGCATCGGCCAGGGCCTCTTCGGTCTCGCCCCGCCGCCACCGCAGAAGGTCGGCCGCCGATTGCGTGACATCCACATAGACCGGGTTGATCTTGCGGATGACGGCCAGCGGCTGTGCCTGGCTGGCCGTGACCAATGCGCCCTGGCTGGTCTGCGACAGGCCGATGCGCCCCGACAGGCGCGCCCGTATCGTGGTGTGCGACAGCTCGATCTCGGCCGAGTTGAGCTGCGCCCGCGCCAGTTCCAGCGCGGCGGCCGCCGCGTCGCGTGCCGCTTGCGCGTCGTCGAGCGCCTGTTCGCTGGCCACGTTGCGCGCCTGCAATTCCTGCAGGCGTTCGGCATCGCGTTCGGCCGCGCGCAACTGCGCCTCGGCTTGGGCAACCCCCGCCTTCGCCTGCTGAACCGCCGCCTCGTAGCTGGCGGCGTCGATCTGGTAGAGCGGATCGTCGAGCGCCACCTGCGCGCCCTCATCGAAAAGCCGGCGGGTGATGATGCCGTTCACCTGGGGGCGCACTTCGGCTTGGGCGGACGCGGCGACCCGCCCGGGCAAGGTGGATGTCAGCGTGACGGTTTGCGGTTCCAGCGTGACGACGGTCACGGCTGTCGGCGGCCCGCCCTGCTGCTGCGCCCCGGCCCCTGTGGCGAGCCCGAGAAACAGAACCGCGAGATACGTCGAGATGCGCGCTGAAGAGATCATCAAATACCCTTCCCGAAACAAAAAAGCGCGCCCGGTTTGCGGCGCGTCGTGGATTATGGTTTTGAGTGCAGGAAACAGCAGCGCAGGGAGAAACGCAATACGTCCCTGATACACAATGGCTGTGCACGGGTTGTCAACTCATGCAGTCCGTTCAAAAGGCGCTGTCATACCCCGCCGTCGCGCGCCGGCGTCCAGCGATGCAACCAGACCGGCCCGGAGGCCCTGCCCGAAGCGTCGCGCAATTGCATCCGAAGGTCCGCAGCCCTGGCCCCATCGGGGGTCATGAGAAACGTGACACGCATGGCTTGATCGTGCGGCAAGGGGAACATGCCGGTGCCGCTGATCCTTGCGCCGCCGGTCGCTGAAATCTCGGGCGCCAGCCCATCAGGCACTCCCGTCAAGTCGATGACGAAGCGGCGGGTCGCGGGCCGGTCATGCTCGCGCCCGCTGCGGCTTTGCAGGATGCGGATGTCCGCGTTGGCGTCGGGGCCGCGCATGGTCCAGTCCAGATCATAGGCGAAACGGTGCTCGCTGCCGGCCGACAGGGGCTGTTCGGGCCGCCAGAAGGCCGCGATATTGTCCATGAATTCGGTATCGGTCGGGATCTCGACCAGCATGACGCTGCCCCGCCCCCAATCACCGGACGGCCGCACCACGGCCGCGGGGCGATGGTGATAGCGCGCCTCGGTATCCTCGAAATCTTCGAATCGGCGTGCGGACTGGAACAAGCCGAACGACCTGGGGCCGTCATCCACGAATGACGCGGTCTCCACGCGCGCCGGGTTGACGATCGGCCGCCAAAGCCGCTCCCCTGCCCCGTTTTCGATGAACAGCACATCACTGTCATGCACACGCGGGCGGAAATCATCCGACACCGCCGCACGCATCGGCCCCTTGAGATACATCGAAGTCAGCGGCGCGATACCGATATCCGATATTTCGCGCCGCGGCAGAATGGTCGCGGCGACCTGCATACGTGTGTCTTGACCCGGTTGAAGGTTCAGGTCGAGGTGCCCCGCCAAAGACGGGCTGTCGATCACCCCTTCAAGCCGGATCGCGCCATCATCGGGCGCGTGCAGGCGAAGATGCGTGAAGCGGGGAAATTCCTCGGGCTCCGGTCCACCCGTGCCAAGCGCCACCGCCCGCGCCGACAGGCCATAGACCATGGCCTGCCCGATCGCGCGGAAATAGCTTGCGCCCTGAACGACCATGACCTCGTCCATGACCTCGGGCGAGTTGAGCGGATGGCGCAGGCGCAGCCCTGAAAAGCCCGCGCCCGGCGCGGTGTCGGGGATGTCCCCGAAATAGCGCGGCTGGTAACTGAACAGATCCGGCGAGAACGGGATTTCGCGAAACCCGTCTCCGTCGGCGATCTCGATACGCACCGGATCGGGGAAATACAGCCCCGGTGGCAGGAGGTCGGCCTCGTAGCCCGGCCCGACCGGCAAGTTCGCGGCCCGTCCTCGGATCGGGCGGATTCCGCGATAGGCATCATAATCAAGATTCGCGAAGGGCGGCGGCAAGGCGCCCGGCGCAGGCTGGTACGGCCGGGCCGCGATCCGGCGGGCGCGATCCAGCAGGCTGTCGCCGCCGCGCGCCGCCATCGCAGCCGCGGGCGCCGACATCAGGGCCGCGGCCCCAGTCATGAAGGCCCGCCGCCTCACTGCGCGGACGCGTCCAGGACGCGAACGATGAACGGAGCCCCCAGAAGCGGCAGGATCAAGGGCGACAGCCAAAGCGTCATCCCTGCCCCCGAGTGGCTTGCCGTCGCCATCAGCGCCAGGCCGAATCCGATCTCCGGCAGTCCGCGCGGCACGGTGAAACGTGGCATACGCCCGGACTTCCAGCCGCAATCCCGCCCCATCAGGACCGAAAGAACAGACGCCGTCTGACGGACCATCATGATTGGCGCGACAAGGCTCGATACCGCAAGTTCGCCAGCCCAGGCGCGCAGGGTTACCCATTTGCGCCACAGCGTTCCGGCGCGCGGCATCCGCGTCCAGAGCGCGCAGACTTTCGGCAACAAAAGCACCAGCGCGACCAGCAAGAAAGGCAGCGCCCCGGTGATCTGAACCGCGCCCGCCGCCACGAGCACGACGAGTGACAACCAGATCGGAGCGGCCAGGTAGCTGAGCACGCCGGAAACGAGGTGAAACCGGCTCATCGGGTGCAGGCCGGGTTCGGCCAGCACTCGCATATGCTGCAGGTTGCCCTGGCACCAGCGTCTGTCACGCTTGTGGAACGCCTCCAGTGTTTGCGGCGCGGCCTCGGCACTGCCGGCCAGATCCGGGTCGAGTTCCACGGCCCAGCCGGCCCGCCTGATCCATGCCGCCTCGATGAAGTCATGGCTCAGGATCGGGCCGCCGAAAGGCGGACGTCCTGACAGTTCCGGCAGTGCGGCTGCTTCTCGGAAAGCCTTGGTGCGGATGATGGCATTGTGCCCCCAGTAATTGCCCGAACGCCCGGCCCATGCCGCCATTCCGTGCCCGAAATTCGACGACATCAGGCGGACGGCGGACCTTTGGTGGCGTGCAAAGCGGCTGCCGCCGGGAACCAGCCCCATTCCAGCCTGCACCAGGCCGGCGCGGGGGCGGGATTCGATCTGGCGGATCATGCGGCGGATGCGCCCCGCCGACATCCGGCTGTCGGCATCGAGCACGAGCATGTAGTCGAACGCGTCGCCTGACTGGCGCAGCCAATCGGCGATATTCCCCGGTTTTCGCCCGATATTGCGCTCACGGCGACGATACTCGACAAGACCTGCATCTATCAGGCCACGCAAAGCGGCCTCCTCGCGCGTGATCAGGTCCTCGCCCTGCGTGTCGGACAGGACGAAAATCCGCGTGGCCTGCTCCAGGCGGTGCCGCCTCAGGCTTGCATGAAGATCACGCAGATAGCGCGCCACGGGGTGGGGCGGCTCCTTGCACAGCGTCACGATAATCGCGGTCTTTCCGACGGGCTGCCATTCCGCAGGCGGGTCACCGGGCAAGCGGCTGGCCCTCCGCTTTACGCCCACGATCGCCGTTGCGGCGCCGCCCGCGATCCACAGCGCGTTTACGGCGACCAGCGGCAAGGCCACGAGGGCCGCCAGCGTCCAGCTTGTTACCGATGCGGCAAAAGCCAGGGTGATGACGGACGCCAGGCCGACGGTCAAACCGAAGAAGGCCGCTCGCGGGCTGTCGGGCAGCGTCCAGTCGCGCGTTGCCGTGTTGGCGGATTTGAGAATAGCGTCGGGAAACGACATCGCCTTTGGTCCGTTCCTGTTCTGAATTGGGCCTGCCGATGCCGGCCAGCCCATGCATGTTGCGTGACGTATCCCAGCCTCACGCAAGAACAAGATGCTTAGCGACCATGGGGCCGAACAGGGGGCCAAATGCGCGAAAACACGCCATCACGACGGACGACAAGGTGGTGAAAACCGGCAAGAATATGCGCACCGACGACTGCGCAGAGCACAAGCCCCGCGATGTAGTGAACCTGCTTGGCAAGTTCGGCAAGGGCCTCCGAGCGCGGAACGAGGGCCGGAACCCCGAGCGCGTCCAGCGCCTCGATCGGAAACCCGCCGGCTTTCACCCGGATGTAACCGGCAACCGGCAGGGCGATCATAAGCCCGTACAGCGCGAGGTGACTGAAATGGGCGGCCCGCGCCTGCCAGTCGGGCACATGGGCGGGCAAGGGCGGCGCGGGGTGCCGCCGGCGGTACAAAAGGCGCACCACGGCGAGCCCCAGAACAAGGATGCCCACGTTCTTGTGAAAAATGAACAATGCATTCTGAACCGAGCGGTCCAGCCCTTCGCGCACCATGACGAGCCCCGCCGCGATCATCGCCAGGACCAAGACCGCCATGATCCAGTGCAGGAGCCTCGCCGGCGTCCGATAGGTCAGCGTGTCATGCATTTCGCCCTCTTGAGGTTGAACATAGCCTGAAGCGCTTGTGCTTCAACACGACCGTGAAGGGCTTGAACCTCGGGGCTTTGTGCTAAAGTCAAAGGAATGGCATTGCTTCAGACCAATTCCTCCTCCTGCGCGCGCGGGCCGCGCCAGATGCTGCCGGCGGGCAGCCTCCCGCCGGTGGTCTTGCGGTTCGTGGCGCTGGCCGTGCTGGGTGCGGTCGGCGTGGTCATCGCGTCGACCCGCCTGATGGACGGGACAATCGCGCAGGGCGGCATCGCCGCTGCGCTCTATCTCGGCGCGGCCTTGGTGGCGGCATGGGGGATGTCGCGCACCTATCCTCATGCCTCTGTCGGCCTGTGCAACGCGGTAACGCTTTTGCGCCTTGCCCTTGCCGTAACCCTGGTCACGCCAGCGATTTCTGGCAACTCAAGCGCGCAATGGGCGATCTTCTGGACCGCACTTCTGGCGCTTTGTCTCGACGGGTTGGATGGATGGCTTGCCCGGCGGCAGGGGCTTTGCTCGCGTTTCGGTGCACGGTTCGACATGGAGGTCGATGCCGCTCTCGGGCTGATCCTGGCAATCAACGCCTTCGTTCTTGGGGCGGCGGGAGCCGTTGTGCTGCTGCTCGGGCTTCCGCGATATGTGTTCGGGGCGGCCGGGCTCGTCCTGCCATGGATCGTTCGGCCCCTGCCCGATCGTGCCGGGCGGAAACTGGCCTGCGTCATTCAGATCGCCGCCCTGATTGCCCTGCAAGCCCCGATCCTGCCGCAACCGCTGGCCGGTTTCGTGGTCGCCGGCGCCGCCATGGCCCTTGGCTGCAGCTTCGGGCGCGACATCCTCTGGCTGTGGCGGAGGCGGGGATGACCCGCTCCCCGGCCCGGACCGTCGTGCGGCTCCTGTTGTCTGCGCTTTTCTTGCACCTTCTGCTGGTTCAGCCCAATCACCCCGCCGCCCTGACATGGCAGGCCCCGTTCCTCTTGGCGCTGGAACTTCCGGTCATCCTTCTGGCACTTCTGGCGGCGCGGGGTCGCGTCGCATCGGCGTTGCGGGTCGGCCTGACCTTGGCTCTGACCGTGCTGGCCGTGCTCAAGACCGCCGACTTTGCGATGTTCACCGCCCTTGCCCGCGGCTTCAACCCGCTGGCCGACCTCGTGCTGGTGGAGGCCGGTCTGCGCCTGCTGTCAGGCGCGATCGGCCCCCTCGGATCGATTGTGGCGACCCTCACCGCATTGCTTGCAATCACCGGCATCGCGGTGGCCACGTGGTGGGCCACGGGCGTTTGGGCGGCACTGTCACCGAACGCCCCGTCACGGCGGGGCGCCGGTGCGGCGGCCGTCCTGGCGGCGGCGATCGCCGTGGTCGAGATCGGGCAAGCCCTTGGCCATTGGACGCCGCCCATCTCGCCGCCGGGGGCCGCCTTCACCGCAAGACTGGGCCTCGAACGCGCGCTTCTTGTGCGCGACACGCTGGAAGACCTGCGCGATTTCCGCGCTGCCGCCCGGCAGGATCCCCATGCCGAGGCGCAAGGGCTGTTCGACCGGATCGACCGCGACGTGCTTGTCATTTTCGTCGAAAGCTACGGTCGCACCAGCCTCGACACCCCTTACTACGCCGCACGGCATCGCGCGACACTCAAGCGAAACGCCGAACGCCTGAACGCGCGCGGGCTTGCCATGGCCTCGGCCGTTCTGATCGCGCCCACGCACGGGGGGCAAAGCTGGCTGTCGCACGCCACCTTCGCCAACGGGCTCTGGGTCAGCGACCAGACCCGCTATGGCGCGGCCCTCGCGTCCGGGCGCGATACGCTTTTCCACCTGGCCGGGCGTTCGGGGTTTCACACCGCCGCGATCATGCCCCAGATCACGCTTGACTGGCCCGAATCCGCCGTCATGGGGTTCGACACGATCCTGGCTGCACGCGACCTCGGCTATCGCGGGCCGCCCTTCAACTGGGTCACGATGCCCGACCAGTTCACGCTGAGCGCGCTGGATCGGCTGCTGCGCCGCGACACCCGGCAAAAGCCCCTGTTCGCGCAAGTCGCGCTTGGCTCGTCGCACGCGCCCTGGGTGCCGGTGCCGCGACTCGTGGCCTGGGACGACATCGGCGACGGTCGCATCTTTGCCCCCATGGCCGCAGCCGGTGACACCCCCGAAGAGGTCTGGCAAGATCATGACCGCGTGCGCCAGCAATACCGCAAAGCAATCGACTACGCGCTTTCCACCGTGTTCGATTACGCGGCACGCCATGCCAGCGATCCGCCACTGATGATCGTTCTAGGCGATCACCAGGCGGCCGAATTCGTGGCGATGGACACACGGCGCGAGGTTCCGGTCCACGTGATCGGCCCACCAGACCTTGTCCAGCCGATGATCGAGCATGGCTTCGAGCGCGGCCTGATCCCCTCCACCGACATGCCGGTCAGGCGCATGGACCGGATGCGCGATCTGCTGATCGAGGCCTACACCAACGGCCACCCCCGGGCGAGGGCCGGCGGATGATCCCAAGGATACCGACCGGGGTCATGCGCGCCGGGCAACTGGCCGTCGCAATCGGGCTGCTTGCGCTGCTGTGGCGCGTGGCCGGTGGACCCGAGGCCGCCCGCGCCCTTGCCACGTCCGATCCGCGCTGGCTTGCCGCCGCGCTCGCGGCGCTCACGCTGCAGACGGTGCTGTCCGCGCTTCGGTGGAAGATCACGGCGGCGCAGCTTGGCATCTTTCTGGGCACGGCCACCGCGATGCGCGAATATTACCTTGCCCAGATCGTGAACCAATCGGTTCCCGGCGGCGTTCTGGGCGACGCGGGACGCGCCGTGCGCGCCCGCGCACATGCGGGGCTGCTTGCGTCGGGGCAAGCCGTATTGCTGGAACGGCTGGCCGGGCAGGCCGGGCTGTTCATGGTCACCGCGCTTGCCTTTGCCGTGACGCTTGCGCGGCCCGGCGGCATCGACTGGCCCGCATGGCTGATCGCGCCGGTCGGCCTGTTCATTGCGGGCGTGCCGGCCATGATCCTCGGCCTCTTCCTGCTTTCACAGACCCGTGGCAGGCTGGGGGGCGCCATTCGGTCATTCGGGCAGGCGGTGGTCCGGGCGCTTCTGGCCCGCAGCGTGATCTGGCGTCAATGCGGCCTTAGCATCGGGACGGTCCTGTGCAACCTCGTCGCCTTCGGCTTCTGCGCGCAAGCTGTCGGTCACGGGCTGTCGCCGGCCGCGATCACGGCCTTCGTGCCACTGATCCTGATGGCGATGCTGGTGCCCCTCACGATCAGCGGCTGGGGGGTGCGCGAGGGGGCGGCGGCCCTGTTTTTCCCGCTGGCGGGAAGCACGGCAAGCGGCGGGCTTGCGGCCAGCGTGGCTTTCGGGCTCATGGTCACGCTGGCAGCGATGCCCGGCGCCTTCGCTCTTGTGTCGCGCCGTTCAGGCGGGCCGGCACGCGCCCCCCAAGATCAGGATCGCGACACCCGTGCCGGTGGAGTATGTATCGGCTCGGCCGCCGCCACGGCCGCGGCGTTCAGGGCGCAATCGAAGACCACGTCCGAGCCAAGGGAATAGGCGCGGGCCTGCGGCCTGATCGCATCGGCCAGGGTCTCCTTGGGGTTCGGCATGGTCAACCCTTGCGGCCCCGCACCGATAAGAAGCGGCGCGATCGCCACCTGCAACCGCGTCAGCAACCCCGCCTCCAGAAAGCGCGAGATGGTAATCCCGCCGCCCTCGATCATCAGGTTTTCAAGACCCAGTCCACGAAGCACATCAACGATCTGCGCAGGGTCGAGCATTCCGTCCCGCACGTTCAGCCGGATCACCTCCACCCCTTGCGGCCGAGGCCGGTCCACGCCCTGCACCACGATCCGCCGCGTCCCATCCCGTGTCAGCATGGGGGCATCATCGGGCAGTCGTCCGCGCGGGTCGATCACGATGCGCGCAGGGTTGCGCCCCGGGCACAGCCTGACAGTCAGCCGCGGGGTGTCGTGCAAGGCAGTCCGCACGCCGATCACCACGCCGTCCACGAGCGCCCGCATCCTGTGCAGGTGCGCCAGCCCGTCCGGCCCCGAAACGTCGCGCGCATCCCCCGTCACGGTGGCGATCCGCCCGTCGAGCGATTGGCCCACCTGCGCCACGTTGAACGGACCGACATCGCGCCGGGCCAAAGGCCCATACAGGTCAAGAGCGGCGCGTTCGGCCCCGCTCCAACGCCCGCAGCAGGTACAGGACAAGCCCTGCCGCACGGCCAGCAGGCGCTTCCAGACCCTCGGGCTTACGTCAATCGGTTCCATGGTCGGTCTCCCTGACTGTCCGGCGCGGCATGGCAAGCATGTCGCCATGCCCGATCCGGCAATGCGCCTCCGGCGCGCGCGCGGCCCGCATTTCGCCCCACTCCCGTGCTCCGCTTGTCCCAAGCTCGATTGCGGCCTCCGCGATCCCCGCGACCAAAACCCGCTGCAACGCCGTCTCCCCAGGCCCGAGCGACCATGGGCTTTCCGCCTGCGTGACCTCGAAGCCCGCGTCGCGAAAGACAGCCGCGCCCTGCGTCACGGCCGCGGGCCCCATCGCAGGTCCGAACCCCTTGTCGCCGGTCTGGTGGCGATTGAAGACCGCAGTTACCTGGTGGTCGGCGGGATCGGCGGGGTGCCATTGCATCTTGCCATTGTAGCTCAACGCGGCATAGACGGGCGCCTCCCCCCGCGCGGCAAGGGCGCGCAGCCAGCTTTCCGAGACAAGATCAAGCAGCGCGGAGGCCGTGATCAACGTCACACCCTCAACCGGCAGCGCGTCGAGATCGTCGAGATCCAGGCAAAACGGAAGGGCCACGGCACCGGTCGCCTCCGCCGCCGCCACCGCGTGTTCCAACAGGTCGGCGTCATTGTCCACCAGCCGCCAGACGGCCCCCTCCGGCAGATGCGGGGCAAGCGCCCGCACGGTCGATCCCGTTCCGCACCCCAGATCGAGGATGACAGGCCCGGGCCCCGCCGCCCGTGCGGCCCGCCGCAGCAGACCGCCATCGCGCGCCGCATGATCGGCGGGCTCGCGCAGGGCCAGCCAGTCGGCGGAGAACCCCATTTCAGACCTCTCCCTCGTACCAGGCGCGGGCGACATGGCTTTCGTGCAGCATGATGCGCAGCTTCTTCACGCGCCCTTCGTCGTTCAGGTCACCATCGCGTACCGCTTGGGCCATGCGGTCGAAGATGTGCTTGCACAGGAACTCGGTCGTGGTGAATGTGCCGACAAAACCCGGCACCTCGTCAAGATTCTTGTAGCGCAGCGGATCCAGCACGGCGGTCAGCGTCTCGGTCGCAAGGCCGATATCCACGACCAGCCCATGCGCGTCGATATCCTCGGTATAGAAGGCGGCATCGACCGTGAAGGTCGCGCCGTGCACTCCTTGCGCCGGGCCGAAAACCGGGTCCGGCAAGGAATGGGCGACCATGATGTGATCTCGAACTTCAACGGCGAACATGGGTTCTCCTCAGTCAGGGTTGTAACGAATGCGATGGCACAGGGTGTCCGGGTCGTTGAGGATGTCCCCGTAACGGCCGGGCAGATCCTCGAAGGCGGTCTCACCCGAAATCAGAATGTCCAGAACGGGATCGCGCAACAGCTCAAGCGCCTTGGCCATCCGCCGGGCGAGGGTCCAGCGCCGCGCCCGATCCGCGGGCACCTGCCCGACCTGCGAGCTGATGAGCCGCAGCCGGCGGCTGTGAAACGCCCCGCCAAGCGCCACCGGCGTCGTGCCCGCCCCGTGCCAACTGGCCTCCACGACAGTCGCCTCCACCCCGGCGCAGCCCAGAGCCAGGGCCACCCCCTCGCCCGTGGCGCTGACATGGATCGCAACATCGTGGTCCCCCGCCAGGTCCGGCGGCGCGGCAAAACCGCAGCCGACCGCGTCCGCGATGGCGGCGCGCCGCGGGTTGGGGTCCACCAGCGTGACTTCGGCACCGGGCAGCCGGGCGGCCAGGCACCCGATCAACGCGCCGACGACGCCCACGCCGATGACGGCAATCCTGTCGCCCGCCCCCGCGCCGCTGTCCCAAAGCACGTTCAGCGCCGTTTCCATGTTCGCGCCCAGCACGGCGCGTTGCGGCGGCAGCCCATCGGGCAAGGGGGCCAGCATCGCTTCGGGCATGCGAAACCGTGTCTGGTGCGGGTGCAACGCAAACACGTCCCGCCCCGCCAGCGCGCCATCCATTGCCCGTCCGACCGCGCAGTAACCATATTTGACCGGGAAAGAGAACGCGCCTTCCTGCGCCGGGGCCCGCATCCTGTCATGTTCACTATCCGGCACGCGGCCTTCGAAAACCAGCCGCTCGGTGCCCCGGCTGATCGCGGTGAAAAGCGTCCTGACCGCAACGCCCTCGCCCAAGCTGGCCGGCCGGCATTCCGCCTGCCCCGGCGCCGTGATCCAAAGCGCATCGGCCGTCATGTCACGACACCACGCGGATCAGCAACGGCCAGGCGCAAAGTCCGTCCGGCAAGGCAGGGAGTCGAGGGGTGCAAACTGACAGTCCTCCGGTTCGGGTCGCACACATGATGGTAGGTCAGCAGAGCGGGAGGCAAGATCAAGGGGCGATTTCCGCCGGTTCCGGCCCGCGTCTTGCTGGACAGACCGCGCCACGCGCTATTTGATTGGCGCGGGAATGGGAAAGGATGCGACATGCAGCGCTGGATGGGTGTCCTCAGGTCGCTGGCCATTTATCACAACCCGCTTTCCGTCTGGTCGTGGCGCGGGTTCTACCGCGGGCTGCTGTCCCGCGGAGACCTGGCGATCGACATCGGTGCCCATGTCGGCAGCCGCGCCCGCGCCATGCGTTCCGCCGGCGCACGGGTCGTGGCGCTCGAACCGCAGCAGCCCTTCGCCAGCTACCTGCGCCTGACCCTGCCCCGCGACATCACCCTGATCGAAGCCGCCGCGGGCCGCGCCGAGACCGAAACCGAAATGGCCATATCCTCGCGCCATCCCACCGTGTCGTCCCTGCAATCGGATTTCGTTGCCGGCGCGCCCGGGGCTCCGGGGTTCGAGCATGTCGATTGGGATCACAAGGAGCGCGTGCGCATCGTCACGCTCGACAGTCTGATCGCACGTTTCGGCACGCCGCGTTACATCAAGATCGACGTGGAGGGTTATGAGATCGAGGTTCTGGCCGGCCTATCCTTCGCCGTGCCGATCATATCGGTCGAGTATCTGCCCGCCTTTCCCGATCTCACCCGCGCAGTGATCGACCGGCTGTCCGAGCTTGGCGATTACCGGTTCAACGTGGTGCAAGGCGAACGCGGTGGGTTTCTCTGGCCCGAGTGGCGTGATGCCGGCGGTCTTCGCGGCTGGCTCGATGCCTTGCCGCCCGATGCCGGGTCGGGTGATCTCTTCGCCCGGCTCCAGAACGACTGAGCCGCGCATTTCAACCGCCCCGAATGCACTGCGCGAACGCATCGAACAGGCCGGGTGTTGCCGTTACCACCGTGCCCGTGTCCTCCGGCGCCTCCGCCGGGGTCCACCCCTCGGTCCGCGCACCGGCCTGGCGCAGGAGGACAAGGCCCGCAGCGATATCCCAGGGCTGCAGACGCCGTTCCCAGAACCCGTCCAGCCGCCCCGCCGCCACATAGGCCAGATCCAGCGATGCCGCGCCCATCCGCCGCACACCGGCACAACGCGGCATGAGACGGGCAATATCGGCGGCGTGGCCCTCGATATGCGGCATATCACCGAACGGTATTCCGGTGCCGAACAGCGCGTGCGCCATGTCCCCGGTGGGTGCCGGCGCAATGGGCCGTCCGTTCAGGCTTGCCGGGCCGCCGACCTGCGCGGCGAAGGTTTCCTGCCGCACGGGATCATGCACCACCCCCATCACAAGGCGCCCGTCCCGCTCCAACGCGACCGAGATCGCCCAGTGGCCGATACCCCGCAGGAAATTGGTCGTGCCATCGAGCGGATCGACGATCCAGCGCCGGTGGCCTGAACCGCCCGCCCCGGTTTCCTCGCCCAGCCAGCCATCGGCCGGACGGGCCCGCCGAAGACGGCTGCGCAGGTGCCGTTCCGCCGCCAGATCGGCCGCCGACAGGAAATCGCCCGCCCGCTTTTCCCGCGCCTGCAGGTGCGCCCGCTCCGACCAGTGATCGAGAAGGATGTCGCCGGCCTCGGTGGCCACCTCCACCGCAAGTGTCAGGTCATCCATGCTCAGCCCCTTCCCCGCCCGACCCGGTCGAGGATCGCGCCCACGGCCCGCGCGGCATCCGCCCAACTGGGCAGAGACGCGGCGGCCTTCGTCGCCGCGCGCGCCATCGCGGCGCGGGCCGTGTCATCGGTCATCACGGCTTGCAAGGCTTCTGCAAACGCATCCGCATCGTCCGGCGGCACAAGGCGGCCCGCGCCCCGAGGGACGGTGCCCGGAACCGCGCCGACGGCCGTCGCCACGACAGGCAGGCCACGGACCAACGCCTCGTCGAAGACAAGGCCATACCCCTCGTATCGCGTGGCCAGCGCGAAAAGATCCGCCTCCGCGTAGAGCGCGTCCAGGGCGTGCTCCGTGACCCTCCCTGCCAGGCTCACACGCTCCTCCAGTCCCAGCCGCGCGATCTGGTCTTGCAGCGCCTCTTTATGGCCGTCAGCCCAAGGGCTGCCCACGATGACGGCGCGCCACTCCAGTTGCGCCAGTCGCGCCAGTGCGTCGATCAGGATGTCATGCCCCTTGCGCGGATGTAGCAGCCCCACCGACAGGATCAGCGGCGGCCCCACCCGCCGCGCACGCCGGGACGCCGCCCTCGCCTCGGGGCGCCCCGGACGGATCACGGTCACGGCGCCGGGCGGCATGCCGTAATCCTTCAGCAACACATCCTTGATATGTTGGCTCGGCACCAGAACATGCGCCGCTTTGCCCAGATTCGCGCGTTCGAGATCGCGCAACCGGCGCGCGTCATGTTCGGGCAAACCGCTTTCATGCGCCAGCGGATGATGCACCAGCGCCACCATCGGTGCGCGCACAGGATCGAGCGTCGCAGTCTCCAGCGCCCCAAAGGCCAGCCCGTCGATGACGAGAACCCGATCCTCGGGCACCCGGTACAGCGCCTCGGCCGTCTCTTCCACTTCGCGCGGGCCGGGAAACGGAAACCCGTCCGGCAATGGCAGATGTGTCACCGCGCGCCCGTCTTCCCGCAGCGCCGCCAGCAAGCTGCGATCGTAATGGTATCCACCCGTCGCCGCGGACAGATCGCCCGGCACGGCAAGCACGGCTGCTGCTTTGCGTGGCATGATGGCCCTTTCCGTCGTCTTACCTGTGGGTAGGGCGTCTGCCGTCGAAGGCAAACCAAAAAGGCGAAAGCTCTTTCCCGCAGCAACGCCAAACGCGGCCCGATTGGCGGCGTCCCTCATTCTTTCTTCAGCTGTCGGGGTGATCCGCCCCGTCGTCGTTTATATCGCCTTGCATCAGGTCCTCGACCAGCGGCTCGAACCAGTCCCAGTTCGCGGCGGCGGCATCGTTCACGATCAGGTATTTCTTGCGGGTATAGACCGGCGCTTCGGCCAAAACGTGCAGTTGCCCCCGGCGCGCATAGGGTTCGGCCAGGGCCCTTGGCAAATAGGCCGATCCCCCGCGATCCAGCAGGAATTGCAGCGCCCACCACGAGCTGTCGAAACTGATCCGCGCGATCCCGGCGTCGTAATAGCTTTCGCCATGGCTACGCCGATAGCTTTCTCCGTGATCGACATAGACATATTTGCTGTCCGCCTTGATCGAACTGTCGGGCCGGTCGGAATAGAG
>JAASSQ010000172.1 GCA_021767845.1 Roseovarius sp.
ATCCGCCGACCCCAGCGGACGGTCCTCATAGCCCAGAATCCCCGACAGGTCGCCCGCAGCGGCCGCCTTGAACAGCGCAGTCACCTCCTCGGCGGTGGTCTCGCGTTCGACCTCGAAGACGCAATCGGTGATCGAGGCGTTCAGCAGCGGCACGCGCACCGCGTGGCCGTTCAGCCGCCCGGTCAGTTCGGGATAGATCAGCGTGATCGCCGTGGCGCTGCCCGTGGTCGTCGGGATCAGCGAATTGAGCGCCGAGCGCGCGCGGCGCAGGTCCTTGGCGGGGCGGTCCACGATCGTCTGGGTGTTGGTCACGTCGTGGATCGTCGTGATCGAGCCGTGCCGGATGCCGATATTCTCATGGATCACCTTGACCACCGGGGCCAGGCAATTGGTGGTGCAACTGGCCGCCGTCACGATCCGGTGCCGGTCGGGCTCGTAAATGTCATGGTTGACGCCATAGACGACATTGGCGGCATCGCCGTCCTTGACCGGCGCCGACACGACCACCTTTTTCACGCCCGCGTCGAAATAGGGGGCAAGCTTGGCCTCGGACTTGAAGACGCCGGTGCAGTCGATCACCACGTCCACCCCGTCGAGCGGCAGGTCCGACAGGTCGCGCGCGCCGACAAAGGGCAGGCGCGTGCCGTCGATGGTGACGCTGTCCGCGTCATGCGAGAACGCCGCGTCCCAGCGCCCGTGCACCGTGTCGAACTCCAGAAGATGCGCGTGCATCTCGGCATCGCCCACCGCGTCGTTGATCCACGCGATCTCGGCGCCGCGTTCCAGAAGCGGGCGCAGCGCCAGCTTGCCGACGCGGCCAAGGCCATTGAGCGCATAGACGGTCATGTGGACACCTCAGGGGTGTCGCGGGCGATGTCGTCCACTGCCTGTTGCAGGGAAATCCGGTCCAGCGTTTCGATCGGCAGCGCGGTGAAGGCGATGATCCGGTTGCGCAGCGCGCCATAGGCCTGCTGGAACGCAAGGCTTTTCTGGGCATCGGTGCCGTCGGCCTTCACCGGGTCGGGCATCCCCCAATGGGCGCTGGTCGGCTGGCCCTCCCAGGCGGGGCAGTCCTCGTTCGCGGCCTGGTCGCAGACGGTGAACACGAAATCCATCCGCGGGGCGTCGGGGCCGGTGAATTCCGACACGTTCTTGGCGCGCAGGCCGGTGATGTCGTGGCCCTTGGCGCGCAGCACCTCCAGCGCAAAGGGGTTCAACTCGGAATAGGGCCGGGTGCCGGCGGAATGGACGGTGAACCGATCCCCCGCCATGTCGCGCAGCAGCGTTTCGGCAAAGATCGAGCGGGCGGAATTCCCGGTGCAGATGAACAGCACGTTGTATTTGCGGTCGGGCATGACGGACTGACCTTCGTGAAGCGGCCCGGCAAGGGGCGCGCAGGTTTCGGGACGACCGCGGCAGCAGTCGTTGAACAGGAAATCCACGATCTCGCCCGCCGCCTCGGGGCGCGCCCGATACAGAAGCGATGTGCCCTCGCGCCGCTGGCCGACCAGACCGGCCGAGGACAGGGCCGACAGGTAGACCGACAGGGTCGAGGGCTTGATGCCCAGCGCGCGGCCGATTTCACCGGCCGGCACCGCATCGGGCAGGCGCCGCATCAGCAGGCGAAAGACAGCCATGCGGCCGGGATGGCCGAGCGTGTCGAGACGGGTGAGAATCGATTTTTCCATATTTCATGGATATACGAAATAAAGCCGTTTGAAAGTGAAACATTCATGACAATCCGCGCCGTGGCGGCAGCCCACGGGGCTTGTCCGGCGCAACACAGGGACCGGCAAAGCCCACCATACCGGGACAGCATGCCGCCCCCTCTGGCCCTTTGGGCGAAAAATCAATACATACAGCAATAATATGGTGAATTTCTGGAAGAAGCTCGTGAAAGACAAGCACAAGGGCAAGCTGACACGCGACGGCATCCGCCTCCACGATCCGGCGGATTTCGACGGCATGCACAAGGCCGGCGCGCTGGCCGCGCAGATCCTCGACGAGGTGGCCGACCTTGTCCATCCCGGCCAGACGACCGGCGCGCTGGACAGGTTCATCGAGGACAAGGTGAACGCGGCCGGGGCGAAATCGGCCACGATCGGCTACAAGGGCTATCAGCACGCAAGCTGCATCAGCGTCAATCACGTGGTCTGCCACGGCATCCCCAGCGACAAGACGCTGAAGGACGGCGACATCCTGAACATCGACGTGACGGTGATCGTCGATGGCTGGTATGGCGACACCAGCCGCATGTTCGTGGCTGGCAAGCTGAGCCGCAAGGCCGAGCGCCTGATCCAGGTGACGCATGATTCCCTGATGAAGGGCATCGAGGCGGTAAGGCCGGGCAACACCTTCGGCGACATCGGCCACGCGATCCAGACCTATGTCGAGGGCCACCGCATGTCGGTGGTGCGTGATTTCTGCGGGCATGGCCTGGGCCGGGTGTTCCACGCGCCGCCCAACGTGCTGCATTACGGCCGCCCCGGCACCGGCCCCGTGCTGGACGAGGGCATGTTCTTCACCATCGAACCGATGGTGAACCTCGGGCGGCCCGAAACCAAGGTTCTGGCCGATGACTGGACGGCGGTGACGCGCGACAAATCCCTGTCGGCGCAGTTCGAACATTCGATCGGCGTCACGGCGGACGGGGCGGATATCTTCACCCTGTCGCCGGCGGGCCGGTTCCACCCCACCTGGACCACGGGCTGACCCGCACCGGCGCACGCGCCGCCCCGGCGCGTCATCGTTCTGGACGGGCGAAAGGAATTCTTCCACCCTCGGATCTGCCACGCCAGATTCGAGGATGCCGCGCATGTCCAGCGACCCCCTGCTCCAGCCCTACCGGCTCAAGCATCTGACCCTGAAGAACCGGGTGATGATCTCGGCGCACGAACCGGCCTATGCCGAGGACGGCCTGCCCAAGGAGGCCTATCGCGCCTATCACGTCGAACGGGCCAAGGGCGGCGTGGGGCTGACGATGACCGCCGGATCGGCGGTGGTCTCGCGCGACAGCCCGCCGGCCTTCAACAACATCCTGGCCTACAAGGACGAGGTCGTGGGCTGGATGAAGCAACTGACCGACGCCTGCCACGACCACGGCTGCGCGGTGATGATCCAGCTCACGCATCTGGGCTGGCGGACGCGGTGGGACAAGGGCGACTGGCTGCCCTCGCTGTCGCCGGGGCCCGAGCGCGAACCGGCGCACCGCGCCTTTCCCAAGGTGGTCGAGGACTGGGACATCGACCGCATCGTTCAGGACTATGCCGATGCCGCCGAACGGATGCAGGCGGCGGGGCTCGACGGGATCGAGCTCGAGGCCTATGGCCATTTCCTCGATGCGTTCTGGTCGCCCCGGCTCAACGCGCTCGATCCGCCCTATGGCGGCGATCTGGACCACCGGATGCGGTTTGGGTTCGACGTGCTGCGCGCCATCCGCGACCGGGTCGGCCCGGACTTCATCGTCGGCATGCGCTGCGTGGCCGATGAACAGGCCGAGGGCGGGATCACGAAAGACGAAGGGATCGAGATCACCAAGCGCCTGCGCGACAGCGGGTTGGTGGATTTCCTGAACGTCATTCGCGGCCATATCTCGACCGATGCGGCCCTGACCGACGTGATCCCCGTGCAGGGGATGCGCAGCGCCCCGCATCTGGATTTCGCGGGCGAAGTGCGCGCCGCCACGCAGGTGCCGGTGTTCCACGCCGCCCGCATCCCCGATGTCGCCACCGCCCGCCACGCGATTGCCAGCGGCAAGCTGGACCTGGTGGGCATGACCCGCGCCCACATCACCGAACCGCATATCATCAAGAAGGTTATGGAGGGGCAGGAGGACCGCATCCGCCCCTGCGTGGGCGCGAATTACTGCCTGGATCGGATCTACCAGGGCGGCAAGGCGCTGTGCATCCACAATCCGGCGACGGGCCGCGAACTGGAACAGCCGCATATCGTCCCGGCGGCCGAGCACAAGAAACGCGTGGTCATCATCGGGGCCGGCCCCGCGGGGCTCGAGGCCGCGCGCGTCGCCGCGCTGCGCGGCCATGACGTGGTGGTGCACGAGGCCGCGAACGACCCAGGCGGGCAGATCCGGCTGACCGCGCGATCCCCCCGGCGGCGCGAGATGATCTCGATCATCGACTGGCGCATGGCCGAATGCGAGCGGCTGGGGGTGGCCTTCCACTTCAACTCCTTCGCCGAGGCCGACACCGTGACCGAGGCGAACGCGGACGTGGCGGTCATCGCCACGGGCGGGCTGCCGGAAACCGGAATCCTGAAGCAGGGCAACGACCTCGTGGTCTCGGCCTGGGACATCCTGTCGGGCGACGCCGCGCCGGGGCAATCGGTGCTGATCCATGACGAGGCGGGCGACAGCGCCGCGCTTCAGGCCGCCGAGGTCATCGCCGAGGCCGGCGGCACCGTCGAGATCATGACCCCCGACCGCGCCTTTGCGCCCGAGGTGATGGGCATGTCACTCACCCCCTTCATGCGCGCGCTGCAACAGCACGATACGACCTTTACCGTGACCTGGCGGCTGATCGGCGCGCGGCGCGACGGCAATTCGCTTCTGGCCGAGATCGGCAGCGATTACGGCGGGGCAACGCGGCAGCGCAAGGTCGATCAGATCGTGGTGAATTACGGCACAAGGCCGCTGGACGAGCTCTATTTCGACCTCAAGCCGCTGTCCTCGAACCTCGGCGCGGTCGATCACGACGCGCTGATCGCGGGCCGGGCGCAGACGATCACCCGCAACCCGGACGGCGCGTTCCAGCTGTTCCGCATCGGCGATGCGGTCTCCTCGCGCAACACCCACGCCGCGATCTACGACGCGCTGCGCCTGCTCAAGGCGGTCTGAGGCGATGCGCAGCGCCAAGGTGATCCACGTGGTCTCGTCCCATGCCGAGGGCGAGGTCGGCGACGTGATCGCGGGCGGCGTCGCGCCCCCGCCGGGCGACACGATCCGGGATCAACGCAGTTGGATCGCGCGAGATGACATCTTGCGCAATTTCGCCCTGAAAGAACCGCGCGGCGGCTGAAGGCGCGCTTGCGGGCCGATAACACATCCCCCGGTGCCTCGATGAAGCAGCGAGGTGCCCGTCCGGCGGATAGATCTGCCTGGCAAGCTCCCCCGTCGCAGCTTGCGGCCCCAAGGGCAATCACGCCGCAGCAGAAAGGACAACGCCACCGTGCGGACCCGATGCCACGCGCGGCGCAACACCTGGAACCTTCACGTCCGACAAAGGCCCACTGCCCGACTCGGCCGCGTTTTTGCCAAACACCCGCTTTGGCCCGATCTGGTCAGGGGTTTTCCTCAAACGGCCAATCCATCCGTCAAGACGGGACAGGATGCTCGCCAGGATGGTCAAGCCGTATGACTGTCAGACGAGGGAATTTTGGTGGAGCCTAGGGGGATCGAACCCCTGACCTCTTGCATGCCATGCAAGCGCTCTCCCAGCTGAGCTAAGGCCCCGTCCAAGCGGGCCGGCATCCGACCCCGCGTGCGCCGCTATCTAGGCAAAGCGGCAGGCGGGATCAAGTGGAAAATCCCGCCTTTTCACAATCAGCTCTCGTTGTCCTCGTCGGACACGTCCGCGATCTCGTCGAGCGAGACATTGTCGTCGTCGTCATCATCTTCTAGGACATCGTCGCCCAGATCGACATCGACATCGTCCTCTTCCAGAACCTCGGACCCCGATTCGGCCTCGGAGCCTTTCATCTTCTTGGTCTCGGCATCCTCGTCATCCGCGGTGATCGACCGGCTCTTGCCGGTTTCGATCTCGACCACTTCCCCGGTATAGGGGCTGACGATCGGATCCTTGTTCAGGTCGTAGAACCGCTTGCCGGTGGTCGGGCAAACGCGCTTGACGCCCCATTCTTCCTTGGGCATGGGCAATCCCCTTCAATCATTCTGCCTTGTCGACGGTCAGCGCCACCTGCCATAACGCGAAGAAGGTGTCAAAGCCTTTAATCGCACCCGCGCGACACGCCGATCAGGAGGGCATATGGGCCACCACATCCTGCCGGGCAACCCCCCGGTCGAACTGACCCTGCGCCGCTCCGCCCGCGCGCGGCGGATCTCGCTGCGGGTCTCGCGGCTGGATGGCCGGGTCACGCTGACCCTGCCGCGCGGCGTGGCCGAGCGCGAGGCGCTGGACTTCGCCCGCAGCAAGCAGGGTTGGCTGCGGACGCAACTGGCCGCGCGGCCCGACAGCGTGCAGATCGCGCCGGGCGCCGAGATCCCGGTCGAGGGCCGGGTGCTGCCGGTCGTCTCGGGGACCGGGCGGCGCGTCACGCTGGCCGGGGACCGGATCACGGTGCCCGGCCCGG
>JAASSQ010000173.1 GCA_021767845.1 Roseovarius sp.
AATACTCTGCGGGGGTGTGGGGGTGCAAAACCCCCACCGCAACGGCAAATCGGAGGATCGCCCCATGACCATTCAACTCCATTGTTTCGGCGAAAGCGGCAATGCCTACAAGGCGGCGCTGGCACTGGAACTGTCGGGCCTCGACTGGGCGCCCGTATTTGTCGATTTCTTCAACGGAGAGACCCGGGGCGCGGCGTTCCGCGCGCTCAATCCGATGGGCGAGGTGCCGGTGCTGGTCGATGGCGACGTGACCTTGACGCAATCGGGCGTCATGCAGATGTACGTGACCGAAAAGACGGGAAAATTCGGCGGTGACGGGCCGATTGAGGCGCGCGAGGTGATGCGCTGGATGTTCTGGGACAATCACAAGCTCAGCAGCCAGGCGGGCATGACGCGTTTCCTGATGAACTTCCTGCCCGAGGACAAGCGCCCCGAGGGCGTGATCCCGTTTTTGCAAGGGCGGCTGAAAGCGGCCTATTCCGTGCTGGACGGCCATCTGGCCGGACGCGACTGGATCGTCGGAGAGGCGCCGACCCATGCCGACCTGTGCTGCTGCGGTTACCTGTTCTACCCCGAGCCGTTCGGCTTTTCCCGCGCCGAGTGGCCCGAGATCGACCGGTGGCTTTCGAATCTCGAAGGCTTGCCGGGATGGAAACACCCCTATGACCTGATGCCCGGCTCGCCCGCCGACCGGGCCTGACTGCAAGGAGACGATGATGACCGACGCCTATATCTACGATGCCGTGCGCACCCCCCGCGGCAAGGGCCGTAAGGATGGCGCCCTGCACGAGGTGACCTCGGTGCGGCTGAGCGCGCAGGTGCTGAACGCGCTCAAGGACCGCAACGGGCTGGACGGCCATGCCGTCGAGGACGTGATCTGGGGCAATGTCACGCAGGTGAAGGAACAGGGCGGCTGCCTTGCGCGCACCGCCGTTCTGGCCTCGGAACTGGACGAGGCGATCCCCGGCCTTGCCATCAACCGGTTCTGTGCCAGCGGCATGGAGGCGGTGAACCTGGCCGCCAACCAGGTGATGGGGGGCGCAGGCGACGCCTATATCGCCGGCGGGGTCGAGATGATGGGCCGCGTGGCCATGGGCAGCGACGGGGCGGCCATTGCCGTCGATCCCAGTGTCGCGATGGAGAGCTACTTCGTGCCGCAAGGCATCTCGGCCGACATCATCGCAACGCAATACGGGTTTTCGCGCGATGAGGCCGATGCGCTGGCCGTCGAAAGCCAGAGGCGCGCCGCCGCCGCATGGGCCGACAACCGGTTCGACCGGTCGATCATCGAGGTCAAGGACCAGAACGGCCTGAGCATCCTGGATCGTGACGAGCACATGCGCCCCGAGACCGACATGCAGTCGCTTGGTGCGCTCAAGCCCAGTTTCAAGGAGATGGGTGAGGTGATGCCGGGCTTCGATGCGGTGGCCAAACTGAAATACCCGCATCTCGAGCGGATCGAGCATATCCATCATGCCGGCAATTCCTCGGGCATCGTGGACGGGGCCGCTGGGGTTCTGGTGGGGTCCAAGGCGTTCGGCGAGGCATGGGGCCTCAAGCCGCGCGCGCGCATCCTCCAGACCACCAAGATCGGCACCGATCCCACCATCATGCTGACCGGGCCGGTGCCGGCGACGGAAAAGGCGCTGCGCGACAGCGGCATGTCGATCAGGGACATCGACCTCTTCGAGGTGAACGAGGCCTTCGCGTCGGTGGTGCTGCGCTTCATGCAGGCCTTCGACGTGGATCAGGACGTCGTGAACGTCAATGGCGGCGCGATCGCCATGGGCCATCCGCTTGGCGCGACGGGCGCGATCATCATCGGCACGCTGCTGGACGAGCTGGAGCGCAGCGACAAGGAAGTGGGGCTTGCCACGCTTTGCATCGCGTCCGGCATGGGCGCGGCCACGATCATCGAGCGCGTTTGACGCCGGACCGACAGGAGATTGAGACAATGACCGATTTCACGATGGAGAAAGGCGCCGATGGCGTCGCGGTGATCACCTGGGACGTGCCGGGCAAGTCGATGAACGTGATGTCGATGGAAGCCTGGCCCGTGCTGGAAGGGCTGATCGACGACGCGCTGGCCGATGACGCGGTCAAGGGCATCGTCATCACCTCGGGCAAGGACGGCAGCTTTGCCGGGGGCATGGACCTTAACGTGATCGCCCGGATGAAGGAGATGGCGGGCGACGATCCGGCCAAGGGCCTGTTCGACGGACTGATGGGGATGCATGCCATCCTGCGCAAGATCGAGCGCGGCGGGATGGATGACAGGAACAAGGGCGGCAAGCCGATCGCGGCCGCCCTGCCCGGCACCGCGCTTGGCATCGGGTTGGAGATTCCACTGGCCTGCCACCGGATCTTCGCGGCCGACAACCCCAAGGCCAAGATCGGCCTGCCCGAGATCATGGTCGGCATCTTCCCCGGCGCGGGCGGCACCACGCGGCTTGTGCGCAAGCTGGGTGCGATGGGCGCGTCGCCGTTGCTGCTGGAGGGCAAGTTGCACGCGCCGAAACAGGCCAAGTCCACAGGCCTTGTGGACGAAGTCGTGCCGGCCGACGAGTTGCTGGAGAAGGCCAAAGAATGGGTTCTGTCGGAGCCCAAGATCGTCAAGCCGTGGGACGAGAAGGGCTACAAGATGCCCGGCGGCGCGCCGTATCATCCCGAAGGCTTCATGACCTTCGTGGGCGCGAGCGCCATGGTGAACGGCCGGACGCAAGGCGCCTTTCCAGCGGCCAAGGCGCTGTTGAGCGCGGTTTACGAAGGGGCGCTGGTGCCGTTCGACACGGCGCTGAAGATCGAGGCGCGTTGGTTTACCAACGTGCTGATGAACCCCAGTTCCGGCGCGATGATCCGGTCGCTCTTCATCAACAAGGAGGCGCTGGAAAAAGGCGCCAACCGCCCCGATGTGCCGGATCAGACCGTCAGGAGGGTCGGCGTGATGGGCGCGGGCATGATGGGCGCGGGCATCGCGCTGGTCTCGGCGCAGGCCGGAATGGAGGTCGTGCTGATCGACCAGCAGCAGGAGGCGGCCGACCGCGGCAAATCCTATACCGCCGATTACATGGACAAGGGCATCAAGCGCGGCAAGGCCACCGAAGAGAAGAAGGCGCAGGTTCTGGACCGCATCACGGCGACCACGGATTACTCGGCGCTTGAGGGGTGCGACCTGGTGATCGAGGCGGTTTTCGAAGACCCCAAGATCAAGGCCGAGGTCACGGCCAAGGTGCTGGAGGTCGTCGGCCCCGATTGCATCTTTGCCACCAACACCTCGACCCTGCCGATCAGCGACCTGGCCAAGGCGAGCGACACGCCCGAGAACTTCATCGGCATTCACTTCTTCAGCCCGGTTGAAAAGATGATGCTGGTGGAGATCATCAAGGGGCAGAAGACCGGCGAACGGGCTGTGGCCAAGGCGCTGGATTACGTCCGGCAGATCCGCAAGACGCCGATCGTGGTCAACGATGCGCGGTTCTTCTATGCCAACCGCTGCATCATCCCTTACATCAACGAGGGCATCCGCATGGTGGCCGAAGGCGTGACCCCGGCGCTGATCGACAACGCCGCGCGGCAGCTTGGTTTCCCGGTGGGGCCGCTGCAGCTGGTGGACGAGACCTCGATCGACCTCGGCGCCAAGATCGCGCGGGCGACCAAGGCGGCGATGGGAGAGGCCTATCCCGACGAGGCCGTGGACGAGGTGATCTTCTGGATGGAGGGCCAAGGCCGTTTGGGCCGCAAGGCGAATGCCGGGTTCTTCGACTATGACGAGAAGGGCAAGCGGCAGGGCTACTGGCCCGGTCTGGCCGAGAAATTCCCGCCCGCAAAAGACCAGCCCGACCTGATCCGGGTGCAGCACCGTCTGATGTTCGCGCAGGTTCTGGAAGCCGTGCGCGCGCTGGAGGAAGGCGTGTTGGAGGATATCCGCGAGGGCGATGTCGGAGCGATCCTGGGTTGGGGCTTCGCGCCTTGGTCGGGCGGGCCGTTCAGCTGGCTGGACATCATCGGCACGCCTTATGCCGCCGAACGGTGCGACGAGCTGGAGGCCGCGCATGGCGCGCGGTTCGCCTGCCCCGACCTGTTGCGGGAGATGGCAGGGAAGAACCAGGGCTTCTATGCGCGGTTCGGCCAGCAGGCTGACGCCGCCTGACGCGCGGGCCGCGTCAGACCCAGACGAAAACGCCCCGCGCGGCCGGACGGGCCGCGCGGGGCATTTCTTGCCAGGGGTCGGCGTCAGGCCACGGCGGTGCGGGCCGGGGGTTCGGGCGCAGGCGCGATGCAGGCGCTACTGAAATCGGCCTGGAACTGGTGCAAGAGCGCGCGCGCCATATCGACGGACAGAACCGAGTAGACCGAATCCCCGTCTTCGCCGGCGGCACGGGCCAACAGGTCTTGCGACGAAGGCGCGAAGAACAGCGCACCACTGTCCGAAAAGATGACCTGATCCTCGGCAAAGGTCAGGATGACCACCTCGACCGGCCCGTTCGGGGGTGTGCGTGTGATGCCGCGGCACCCGTCTAGCGCGACCGCCGGGACAAGCACGAAAGGATCGCCGAAGACCTCTTCGGCAGCGTCGCTTTCCAGCATTATCGGCTGATACGGGGGAATGTGCAGCGCCTCGCGGTTGCCAAGCGCGCCCGCCGGCACGCTGACGGGCCAGAACCGCTTGGGGCATGGCGCGGGGCCGGACCAGAGCGACAGGCGGGTGATGCCGGTGACCGGCTGGAGGCCCGCGTCAAAGGTCAGAACCTTGTCACCCACGGCCAGGGCCTCGACCGGGCGCCAGCCCATGGCCGTGGCCAGCCGCGTGCCCGTGACAAGGCCGCGTCTGGCGCCCGGCGCTCCGCCGTCATAGGCGCCGCCCCCTCCGGTCATGCGCTTGGCTCCCCCAGGCAGTGCAGACATCCAACCAAACATGGTCCAACCCCTCGTTACGCCGGTGGCAGCCGGCTTGCGTACCGTTCGTCAAGGGGGAGTGATTCCCGGGGCCGCCATGTGCCGGAAATGTGGCGGAACCGGGGCATTGTCGCGGCAGGCGCGAAAGTCACATTCGGCAAGTCGCATTGTTGCGGTGAGCGCCTGCAATCGCGATCAGAACTCATAGCCGAAGCGGGCGATATCCTCGGCGCAGAGCTCGGCAAGCTGGCTGGCGTCGCGCCGGCTGTAATAGGCGCGGTAGTCCCTGTCGCGGTCCGAGCGGTTGACCCACGGCACTTCCAGCGTGAACCCGAGATGCGCCCAGAGGGCTGCCGCGTCCGTCTCGAAATGTTCCAGCCGTATGAACCGGGTGCAGTATTCATGCCCGTCGGCGGCGCGCATGTAACTGCCATAGGGGGCGGTGGCGATGGTGCGTCGGGTTTGCGGGGCGTTGAGAAATCGGCTGAACTCCAGATCCTGCGCCAGATGCACTGCCGGATGGTCGAAGGATTGGACACGCAGCCATTCGTAATAGCTGACCATGCGATCCCACGGATTGCGCACCAGCGTGAAGGTGAATGCCTTGCGGATCTGCGTCAGCGGCACCACCCCGTCGATATCGGCCAGAGTCGCGTGTTTCCACAGCCGACCGGCGGATTGCGCATCCTTGAGCCGGCGGCGGCGTTTTCGCGCTTTGGGGGTGTCGCCGATCAGGATGTCGTCCTTCATCGCCCGCTCCTCGAGCGCCAGCGCCAGGGAGGTGCCGCCGGTCTTGGGGATATGCACGAAGATGTAGTTGCGCCCGGCCGAGATGATCATGCCGTCACGCTAGATGCGCCCCGGCGGCGGCACAAGCGGCCTTTGCCACCGCATCCGAGCGCCGGCGGGGAGATTGAAAATTGATTGCCGGGCCAAACCCAATATCCTTCGTGCAATACGAACAACGGGAATCAGGGAGGACAGAGATGGGTTGGATGGCAGACGAAACCGGCTTGGGCCGAACACAGGCGAATTTCGTGCCGCTGACCCCGCTGTCGCATCTGCGCCGCGCCGCGCGCCTGTTTCCCGATCACGAGGCGGTCGTTTATCGCGGGTTCCGAAAGACCTATGCAGACTACCACGAGCGGTGCACGCGGCTGGCCTCGGGGCTGGCGGGGCTGGGCGTGGCGCCGGGCGACGTGGTGGCCACCCTTCTGCCCAACATCCCCGCCCATGCCGAGGCGCATTTCGGTGTGCCCGCCTGCGGCGCGGTTCTGAATACCATCAACACGCGGCTCGACGCCGACACCATCGCCTATATCCTGGATCACGGCGGCGCCAAGGTGTTGTTGTGCGATCCCCAGTTCCTGCCGGTGGCGGCCGAGGCCTTCGAGTTGATGGA
>JAASSQ010000174.1 GCA_021767845.1 Roseovarius sp.
ATGACGCCAGGGCAGTTCGGCCCGATCAGTATGGATTTCGAGGTTTCCAGCGCGCGCTTGACGCGCATCATGTCGAGCACGGGGATCCCTTCGGTGATGCAGACGATCACGTCCATCTCGGCGTCGATCGCCTCGAGGATCGAGTCGGCCGCGAAGGGCGGCGGGACATAGATGACGCTCGCGTTGGCGCCGGTTTCGTGCCGGGCCTCGTGCACCGAGTTGAAGACCGGCAGGTCGAGATGCGTCTGACCTCCCTTGCCGGGGGTGACGCCGCCGACCATCTTGGTGCCGTAGGCGATGGCCTGTTCGGTGTGGAAGGTGCCCTGCGAGCCGGTGAGGCCCTGACAGATCACCTTGGTATTCTCGTCGATGAGGACTGCCATTAACTGTGGTTCCTTTCTTATTTGACCGCGAGTTCGCATATAGCGAATTCAAGAGGCCCGATTTTTTGCATGACCAGTCTTGTGCCTGCTTTGGCATCAATGTCGTTGAAAAATTCTGCTATGGGCGCCCTGTTCTTTCGAAGTAAATAGCGCTCTGCGTAGATGAAGTGCTTGCTGATTTTACCGTTGCCCCAGCGAATAGTTATGGGCTCCATTCCTGATGGGATAGCATTATCTACGGCGGGCACTGAATCTTCTGGCGTTACAGACTGCGACGGTATTTCTGATTTTACGTCAGACAACCGTAACAATTTTTCTTTGCAGTCGTTTTCTGACAGCGAGAGAATGTAGGCTTTGTGAAGCTTGCTCATGATTTATGGGTCCTCACAGTCTACGGCTGCAACGATGAACAGCGCACTCTGCTCAGTGATTGAATCTCTAACAACACTGCAGCCAGATGCATCTTCAATTGCACGTATTGCGGCTACTTTGAGTTGAGGTGTAAGGCCGGTTGTAAGACCAATCTTATCTGGTCCTGCTTGCCAGAGACCATCATCGGAATATGGTCGTGCAAAAACAGGTCCATCCTCGGTGTCGAAAACAGACGCGTTCTTCATTTTGTTTGATTGGACACATCCAGCAGCCGCAAAAATGCAGAGTATTGAACAAACATACCGCACTGAAGCTACCCCTTCACGGCCTTCACGATCTTCTGGGCGCCGTCCTTGAGGTCGTCGGCGGCGATCACGTCCACGTCGGAGTTGTTCAGGATGTCCTTGCCCTTCTCGACGTTCGTGCCTTCGAGGCGCACGACCAGCGGCACCTTGAGCCCGACCTCCTTGACGGCGGCGACAACGCCCTCGGCGATCACGTCGCAACGCATGATGCCGCCGAAGATGTTGACGAGGATGCCTTTGACGTTCTCGTCCGAGGTGATGATCTTGAACGCCTCGGTGACCTTTTCCTTGGTCGCGCCGCCGCCCACGTCGAGGAAGTTGGCGGGTTCCGCGCCGTAGAGCTTGATGATGTCCATCGTGGCCATCGCAAGGCCCGCGCCGTTCACCATGCAGCCGATCTCGCCATCGAGGGCGATGTAGTTCAGATCGTATTTCGAGGCTTCAAGTTCCTTGGGGTCTTCCTCGGTCGTGTCGCGCAGTTCGGCGATGTCGGCATGGCGATAGACCGCGTTCGAGTCGAACCCCATCTTGGCGTCGAGGCATTTCAGATCGCCCTTGTCCGTCAGGATCAGGGGGTTGATCTCGAGCATCTCCATGTCCTTGTCGAGGAACATCTTGTAGAGGATGCCCATCAGCTTGACGCATTGTTTCACCTGCGCGCCTTCGAGTCCCAGCATGAAGGCGATGCGGCGGCCGTGGAACGGTTGATAGCCGGTGGCGGGATCGACCGAGAAGCTGAGGATCTTTTCCGGGGTGCTTTCGGCCACTTCCTCGATGTCCATGCCGCCTTCGGTGGAGGCCACGAAGGACACCCGCGAGGTCACGCGATCCACGAGCAGGGCCAGGTAGAATTCCTTTTCGATGCCTGAACCGTCCTCGATATAGATGCGGTTGACCTGCTTGCCGGCCGGGCCGGTCTGCTTGGTCACCAGCGTGCGGCCCAGCATGCGCTTGGCTTCCTCGGCGGCTTCCTCGACGGATTTGGCGAGGCGGACACCGCCGGCTTCGCCTGCGCCGGGTTCCTTGAAGCTGCCCTTGCCACGGCCGCCGGCGTGAATCTGCGCCTTGACGACCCAGAGCGGGCCGTCGAGTTCGCCCGCGGCTGTCTTGGCTTCTTCCGCGCGCAGAACCACGCGGCCATCCGAAACCGGGGCGCCGTAGGAGCGAAGCAGAGCTTTCGCCTGATACTCATGGATGTTCATGAAACTGTCCCGTTTTGCTACGATCGGGACAGATATACCCACAGGCTTGATAGTGACTTAAACCGTTTTCTGCGCTTGGGCGGGCTTTTGGAGCGATTTTCGGCATTTTGTGATCACAGCGTCAAATCGTGTGATCACAAAAGAGATTCCGTGGTTCCGGCAGAATCACGGGCCAAGCATGAAAACGGCGCCCTGAGCGGGCGCCGCCTTGATTTTGCAAAGGGCTGCAGGATCAGGCCAGGCTGTCGTCGATGCCCTTGCAGGCCTCGACCAGGCCCTTGACGGCCTTGACCGAGCTGTCGAACATGCCCTGCTCGTCCTTGTTGAGCTTGATCTCGACCACGCGCTCGACGCCGCCGGCGCCGATCACGGTGGGCACGCCCACGTAGAAGCCGTTCAGGCCGTATTGCTTGTCGCAATAGGCCGCGCAGGGCAGGACGCGCTTCTGATCCTTGAGATAGGCCTCGGCCATTTCGATGGCGCTGGTGGCCGGGGCGTAGAAGGCCGAGCCGGTCTTGAGAAGGCCGACGATCTCGGCGCCGCCGTCGCGGGTGCGCTGCACGATGGCGTCGATCTTGTCCTGGGTGGTCCAGCCCATCTCGATCAGGTCGGGCAGCGGGATGCCGGCGACGGTGGAGTAGCGGGTCAGCGGCACCATCGTGTCGCCGTGGCCGCCCAGAACGAAGGCGCTGACATCCTTCATCGACACGTCGAATTCCAGGCTGAGGAAGTGGCGGAAGCGGGCGCTGTCCAGAACGCCGGCCATGCCGCAGACCTTGGCATGGGGCAGGCCCGAGAACTCGCGCAGCGCCCAGACCATCGCGTCGAGCGGGTTGGTGATGCAGATCACGAAGGCGTCGGGCGCGTTGTCGCGGATACCTTCGCCCACGGCCTTCATGACCTTGAGGTTGATACCCAGAAGGTCGTCGCGGCTCATGCCCGGCTTGCGCGGCACCCCGGCGGTGACGATGCAGACATCGGCGCCGGCGATGTCGGCATAGTCCTGCGTGCCCTTGAGGCGGGCGTCGAACCCTTCGGAGGGGCCGGATTCCGCGATGTCGAGCGCCTTGCCTTCGGGCGTGCCTTCCGCGATGTCGAAGAGGACGACGTCGCCCAGTTCCTTCAGCGCGGCGAGGTGGGCAAGGGTGCCGCCGATCTGTCCTGCGCCGATGAGGGCAATCTTGGGTCTGGCCATTGGATCTGTCTCCGTCCGGTTGGAAATTTCGCGCTTGGCCTAGTCGCAAAATGTCGCCTGCGCAAGGCCGCAGCGCGGCCGCGCCCGGCGCGGCGACGGGTGGTCGCGGGCGCTGATACGCGCTAACACGGCGTGGACACAGGGATTTCGAGGCGCCGTGGAGGATGATGCCTGACTGGACAGTTTTCGCCGTGGCGGTGCCGGCTGTCTTGTTGGCGGGCATCTCGAAAGGCGGTTTCGGGTCCGGCGCGGCCTTTGCGGGCGCGTCGATTCTGGCGCTGGTGGTGCCGCCGGGGCAGGCGCTGGGCATCATGCTGCCGCTACTGATGCTGATCGACGTCTCCACCCTGCGGCCCTATTGGCGGCGCTGGAGCTGGATCGACGCGCGCCGACTGATCTGGGGCGGGGTGCCGGGTGTGGCGCTGGGCGCGGCGCTTTACACGGTGGCGGATGCGGATTTCTTCCGGCTGCTCATCGGCGGCATCTGCATTGCCTTCATCGGCTGGCAGATGTCACTGCGCGCGGGGTTTCTGCGCGCTCCGCGGCGGCCGATGCCGGGCTGGGCCGGGGTTTTCGCGGGGCTGGTCGCGGGGTTCACGAGTTTCGTGAGCCACGCCGGGGGGCCGCCGGCGGCGGTTTACCTGCTGTCGCGGGGGCTGGACAAGACGCAGTTCCAGGCGACCACGGTGCTGATCTTCTGGCTCTACAATATCGTCAAGTTCGTGCCTTATGCCTTCCTTGGCATCTTCACGGCGCAAACCCTGGTGCTGGATGTGATCTTGGCGCCGGTGGCCGTGTTGGGGGCCTGGCTGGGCGTGCGGGCGCACCGGATCGTGCCGGAGCGACTGTTCTTCGCGATCACCTATGTGCTGCTGGCCGTGACCGGCGCCAAGCTGATCTGGGACGCGTTGACCTGACCGGGGCCGAATTTCTGCACTGCGGCGACAAAAGGCTTGAACTATTCCGCCGAAAAGTGGCATTCCGGCGCAAGATTATTTCCGCAATGGCTTGGGAGGCCGCCAAGATGGACACCGCCACGCGCCCGTATCGCTCGGTTCTCTATATCCCCGGCTCCAAGGAGCGGGCGCTGGACAAGGCGCGCGAACTGCCCTGCGATGCGATCATCTTCGATCTGGAGGATGCCGTGGCGCCCGAGGCCAAGGCGGAGGCGCGAGACACCCTGGCGCAGGCGCTGAAGGAGGGCGGATACGGCAAACGCTCCAAGATCGTGCGGATCAACGCGCTGACAACCGAATGGGGGCTGGAGGACGTTCGCGTTCTGGCCGAGGCAGGGGCGGATGCGATCCTGCTGCCCAAGGTGAACACGCCGTCGGACGTGGACAACCTGGCCGACATGCTGGACCCGGCGATGCCGATCTGGGTGATGATGGAAACCCCGGTCAGCGTCTTCAACGCGCGCGAGATCGCGGCGCATCGGCAAGTGACGGGGCTGGTCGCGGGCACCAACGACCTGACCAAGGATCTGGGCTGCCGGTACCGCGCCGACCGCCTGCCCTTGATGACGGCCTTGCAGCGGATCATCATGGCGGCGCGTGCCGCCCGCGGCGTGGTGGCGATCGACGGTGTTTACAATCGTTTCCGCGATGGCGAGGGCTTGAAGGCCGAATGCGAACAGGGCCGCGACCTGGGCTTTGACGGCAAGACGCTGATCCACCCGGCACAGATCGACGTGACCAACACCGCCTTCGCGCCGACGCAATCGGAAATCGAGATGGCGGAGCGGCAGATCGCGGCCTATGAAGACAGCAAGGCCTTGGGTCAGGGCGTGGCCGTGGTGGACGGGCAGATCGTGGAGAACCTGCATGTCGTCGCCGCGCAACGCATCCTGGCACGCGCCGAGGCGATCAAGGAAATGGCGGCGGAGTAAACCCCGATGGCGTATCTCATTCTCGGCCTGGCCCTGTGGATGGGCGGGCATCTGTTCAAGCGTATCGCACCGGACATGCGCGCCGGCATGGGCAATGCCGGCAAAGGGGGCGCCGCGCTGGTGATCCTTGCGGGTGTGGTGCTGATGGTGATCGGCTATGGCCGCGCGGATGGGGCGTTCTTCTGGGGGCGGCATCCGGCGACGGTGGGGATCAACAACCTGCTGATGCTGCTGTCGGTCTACATGTTCGCGGCGGCGGGCATGAAAACGGCGCTGGCGCGCAAGATGCGCCACCCGATGCTGGGCGCGGTCAAGGTCTGGGCGCTGGCGCATCTGCTGGTCAACGGTGATGTGCCGTCCTTCGTGCTGTTCGGCGGGCTGCTGGCCTGGGCGGTGGTGGAGATGATCGTCATCAACCGCTCCGAGCCGGACTGGACCCGCCCCGCGCCCGCGCCGATGTCGAAGGAGATCGCCGCGGTGGTCGGGTCGGTCGTGGTCTATGCCGCGATCTCGGCCATCCACTACTGGCTGGGCTATCCTGTTTTCGGGTGAGATCATGAAGCTCTATCGGTTCCTGTCGGCCGACGACACGTCGGAATTCTGCCACAAGGTCACCGCGGCCCTGAACAAGGGGTGGGAACTGCATGGCGGCCCGACCTATGCCTATGACCATGCCAATGGCGTGATGCGCTGCGGACAGGCCGTGGTGAAAGAGGCCGAGGGCACCTATGACCCCGACCTGAAACTGGGAGATCAGTAGCATGGCCAAGACCAATCCGGGCCGCTTTTTCGAGGATTACAGCGTCGGTGACGTGATCGAACATGCGGTACCGCGCACCGTGTCGGGGGGCGAGCGGGCGCTTTACCATGCGCTCTATCCGGCGCGGCACGCGATCTATTCCTCGGA
>JAASSQ010000175.1 GCA_021767845.1 Roseovarius sp.
AAAATCCCCGTCTCCTGGACCGGCGCGGTTGACGGACAGGATTATGTGACCATCGTGCCGATGGGCGCCGAGGAAGGCGCCTACACCAACTACACCCGCGTTCGGAAGGACAGCGAGGGCAGCTTGCAGGCCCCGGCAGAGACGGGCCTTTACGAGCTGCGCTACGTGCTCGACGAAGGCGGCCGCACGCTGGCCTCCCAACCCATCGAGATCACCGAGCCCGAGGTCACGATCAGCGCGCCGACCGAGATCCGCGCCGGCGACACGATCGACGTGGCGTGGACCGGCGCCGTTACCGGCCGCGATTACATCACCCTCGTTCCGATGGGCACCCCGGACGGTGACTATGCCGAGTATTTCCGGGTCCGCGACGATACCGAAAAGAAGATCGAGGCGCCCGACACCACCGGCCTCTACGAGCTGCGCTACATGCTGGCCGAGGGCGGCCGCGTTCTGGCCCGCCACCCGATCGAGGTGCTGGCGGCCGATGCCGCGCTGGAAAGCGGCGCCAGCCTGACCGCACCGGACAGCGCCGCGGCGGGCGCCACGATCGAGGTCGGCTGGAGCGTCGAGAGCGACAGCGCCGATCAGCGCATCACGCTGGCCCGTTCGGATCAGGCGATCTTCACCTGGGTGTCGGCCACCAAGATCGACGGCGCGCCGCCCCTGCAGATCACCCTGCCCGACACGCCGGGCCGCTACGAGCTGCGCTTTCTCGACGTGGCGAACCAGGCGGTGCTGGCCCGCAAGGTGATCATCGTGGAATAGGGTCTAGCGCACGCAGACCACCGAACATTCGGCGTGGTTCAGAACCTTCTGCGCCACGCTGCCCAGCACCGCGCGCTTGATGCGCCCAAGCCCGCGATGGCCGACCACGATCAGGTCCGCGCCGGCCTCCTCGGCCATGTCGATGATCGCATCGGCGGTATCGCCCTGGGACGTGGCCGTGCGGACCGTGGGCGCCCCCAGCCGCTTGGCCGCATCCGCCGCGCCTTTCAGGATTTCGTCCCCGATCAGCGTGACCAGCCGGACCGATTCGTCGCCCGGCCGGGTCTCGGCAAACAGGTTCAGCATCGTGTCGGGCACGTTGGGAAAATCCACCTTGGACTTGTCGCGCGCCGTCTCGATCAGGTGCTCCACCCGCGCCATCCGCTGCAACTCTTCGGGCGGCCGCCCGTGATGCAGAACATGGCCGATCGTCAGCGGCACCTCGAATTTCGCCGCCATCTCGGCCGCCATATCGACGGCCCGCATCGCGGTGTCCGATCCATCCGTCGCCACGAAAATATGCTGTTTCATCGGTCGCCTCCTCTTCGCACGAATGCCCGGAAAGGGTGCAACACCGATGTGGGCGGCGCCTTGATCCGCGTCAACAACGCGGCCCGCGCGGTCACTCCGACAGGCCGTCCTCGTCCAGCAGGTGACGGCCCGCGCGGTCCTCGACCTCGATCACCCACAGGTCGGGATCGAAACCGCGCTGCCGGTCCACGGCCGCATCCACCGCGCGCTCCTCGCCCTCGGCCAGCACGATCCACTGCCGCGCGCCGCTCAGCGGGTCGAACGATCTCTGAAAGGCCCGCGCACGCCCATCCAGCGTATTGAGCTTGACCAGAACCGCGCCGGCGGTGTCATCGCCATGCGCCACGACAAACGCCGGAATGTCGCGCAGCCGCAGCCGCGCCAGGTAGGCCTGAACCCAGAATTCCGCCGTCAGGCGCGTCACCCTTCGCCGTCCCGGAACTCCAGCCCCATCTGCGAATACCGCTCGGATTCCTCCAGCCAGTTGGGCCGCACCTTGACCTGGCAGAACAGATGCACCCGCCGGCCGAGGAACGCTTCCAGCTCCTCGCGCGCGGCCTTGCTCACGGCCTTGATCGTCTCGCCACCCTTGCCCAGGACGATCCCCTTGTGCCCGTCCCGCGCCACGTAGATCACCTGGTCGATCCGGGCCGAGCCGTCCTTGCGCTCCTCCCAGGCCTCGGTCTCGACGGTCAACTGGTAGGGCAATTCCTGGTGCAGCCGCAGCGTCAGCTTCTCGCGGGTGATCTCGGCGGCGATCATCCGCATCGGCAGGTCCGCGATCTGGTCCTCGGGATAGAGCCACGGGCCCTCGGGCATCTCCCCGGCCAGCCAGGCGCGCAGATCCTCCACCCCGTGCCCCTTCTCGGCCGAGATCATGAAGGTCCGCGCAAAGGCAAACCGCGCGTTCAGCTCGGCGGTCAGCCCCAGCAGAACCTCCGATTTCACCCGGTCGATCTTGTTGATCGCCAGCGCCACGCGCCGCCCCGCGGCCACCTCGTCGAGCCGCTCCAGGATGCGCTCCACCCCCTCTGTGATGCCGCGATGCGCCTCGACCAGCAGCACGATCACGTCGGCATCCGCCGCCCCGCCCCAGGCGGCGGCCACCATCGCCCGGTCCAGACGGCGGCGCGGCTGGAACAGGCCGGGCGTGTCCACGAAGACAAGCTGGCTGTCGCCCTCCATCGCGACCCCGCGAATGCGCGCGCGGGTGGTCTGCACCTTGTGGGTCACGATGCTGACCTTGGCGCCCACCATCCGGTTGAGCAGCGTGGACTTGCCCGCGTTGGGCTCTCCGATCAGGGCGATGAAACCGGCGCGCGTTGTCATGATCCATTCCGTCGATGCTGTTTGCGGCGGGCATACCGGAAATGACCCAGAGCCGCCAGATGCATCGCGCCCCGCGCCCCGGGCTTCTTCTTGGCAAAAATACCCAGGATCCCGCCCCCGGCCACCGGGTGCGCCCGTGTCAGCCGCGCTCCACCCGTGCCAGAAGCGCCTGCGCCGCCGCCTGCTCGGCCTGCCGCTTGGAGCCGGCGGTCGCCGCCTCCGCCGCGCCATTGGACAGCCGCGCCTCGATGGTGAAGGTCGGCGCATGATCGGGGCCCGAGCGCGCGGTCTCCACGTAATCGGGCGGGGTCAGCCCGCGCGCCTGCGCCCATTCCTGCAACGCGGTCTTGGCGTCGCGCGCGTCGTCCTTGACCGTATCGACCCGCCGCCCCCAGAGCCGCAGGACCAGCGCCTTCGCGGCCTCGAACCCGGCATCGCGGTAGACGGCGGCGATCACCGCCTCCATCGCATCGCCCAGAAGCGCCTGCTTGCGCCGCCCGCCCGACAGCATCTCGGACCGGCCCAGCTTCAGCACCGCGCCCAGGTCGATCTGGCGGGCCACGTCGGCGCAGGTCTCCTTGCGGACCAGCGCGTTGAACCGCGGCGCAAGCTGGCCCTCCTCGGCCGCCGGGTCGCGCTCCAGCAGCGCCTCGGCCATGACCAGCCCCAGCACCCGGTCGCCCAGGAATTCCAGCCTCTGGTTGTCGTCGCGCGTGGGCGAGGCCATCGAGGAATGCGTGACCGCCCGCAGCAGCAGCGCCGGGTCGCCGAACCGGTGCCCCAACCGTGTCTCGAACGCCTTCAATTCGCCCGACAGCTTCATGGCCGCGTCACTCCAGCTTCTCGAAGAACCGGTCGCCCCGCCACGTCCAGAAGAACAGCATCGAGCGTCCCGAGGACGAGAACAGAACCCGCCCCGCGCGGCCGATCAGGTTTTCGTACGGCACGAAGCCCACGCCCCCCACCGCCTGCGGAAAGCGCGAGTCGGTGGAATTGTCGCGGTTGTCGCCAAGGAAGAAATAATGCCCCTCCGGCACCCGGAAGACGCCCGTGTTGTCCGACCGCTGATCGCCGATGTTCAGGATGTGATGCGACTCGCCATTGGGCAGCGTCTCGATGAAGCGCGATTTCTTGCAGATCGCGCCCTCGCCCACCACGCCGTTTTCACAGCGCGGGCGGATGCGCACCGGGCCTTGCGGCTCGAACACCTCCTCGAAGGTGCCGGCGGGCTCCACCTCGACGGGCTCGCCGTTCAGGTACAGCCGGCCGTCGCGCATCTGCACGGTATCGCCCGGCAGGCCCACCACCCGCTTGATGAAATCCGTGCCCTGCACGGGGTGGCGGAACACGATGATGTCGCCGCGCTCGGGCTCGCTGCCAAAGAGCCGCGTGTTGTCGCCGTCCAGGAACCCGCAGATGTCCTTGGCGTCGATGTCGATGCCCAGGCGCTCGATCCGCAGCGACGGGCAGGAGGCATAGGAATAGCCATAGGCCATCTTGTTGACGAACAGGAAATCCCCGATCAGCAGCGTGTCCTTCATCGACCCCGACGGAATCCAGAACGGCTGGAAAAACACCGTGCGGAAGACCCCCGCGATGACAAGCGCCCAGAAGACGGTCTTGATGGTCTCCCAGATGGTGCTCGATTTCTTGGCTTCGCTGGCCATGCCGCCTCCGGTTCATTTGACCCGCGCTACATGCGGCGCGGGCCGGTCGGTGTCAAGCTACGCGGCCCGCGCCCTCAGCCAGTCCGCCACCGCCTGCGCATCGCTGTCGGGCGGGAAGACCGGGTATCGCAGATGCACGATCCGGCCCGCCTCGGCGATCAGCGTCATCCGGCGCAGCATCGTGCGGCCTTCGACCTCCATCACCGGCAGGCGCATCGCCCGGGCCAGGTCCAGTTCCGCATCCGACAACAGCGGGAACGGCAGGTGCAGCCGCGCCGCCGCCTCGGCCTGGTCCTCCGGCGATTGGGTCGAGAGGCCGAACACATGCGCCGCCCCCAGCCCGGTCAACTCCGCGTAGTGATCGCGAAAGGCGCAGCTTTGCGGCGTGCAGCCGCGCGCGCCGGGAATGGCGTCCCACCCCTCGGGCAGTGCCCGGTCGGGCCGCCCCGTCATAGGGTAAAGGTATAGCACCGCCAGCCCCTCCAACCCGCTCAGCCGCACGGTGCCGCCCGCGGTCGAGGGCAGCGCGACATCGGGCAGAAGCGCATCGTGCAGGTGATCGGCCGCGCCGTCATCCTCGGGGCGCGGCAATGCGCTCCAGTCCGGGGTTTCTTGGGATAACTGGCTCATGCCGGGGGCTCCTTTCGCGGCGGGGCGGAGATGTGACGAAACCGGCCCGATTTTTGACATTTCGCAACGCACGCCCCGTTAACCCCGGTCCGCGCGGTGCGAAATACCGACGTGATACCGACGTTATACCGACGTGATGCCGATCGGGGTTTTCCTCGATTAACCAAAGGCTTGACCCGATTCGCCCGGCACGGGCCGCGCCTCGATCACGACAAAGGCCTGCGCCCAGGGGTGATCGTCGGTCAGGGTGACGTGAATGATCGCCTCATGCCCCGGCGGCGTCATCTCGGCCAGCCGGTCTGCGGCCCATCCGGTGACATGCATCCGGGGCTGCCCGGTGCTCATGTTGGTGACCGCCATGTCCTTCCACGCGATCCCCATCCGCAGCCCCGTGCCAAGCGCCTTGGAGCAGGCTTCTTTCGCCGCCCAGCGCTTCGCATAGGTGCCCGCCACGTCGCGGCGGCGCTCGGCCTTTTGCTGCTCGGTCTCGGTGAAGACCCGGTTGCGGAACCGGTCTCCGAACCGCACAAGCGTGCCGGCGATGCGGTCGATATTGGCCAGGTCGGTGCCGATGCCCAGGATCATGATGTGCCTTGCCTCCTCAGGCTGCATATGGCGAGAAACCTACGCGCAAAGCGCGCAGCGACGCCACCCCCGACCGGCAGGGGCGGAATTTCCCTTTGAATTCAAGCCTGAACACCGATCCACGCAGGTCCCCCGCGGGCAAAGCACCGCGTCACTCGATCTCGCCCCGGCTGCGCATCAGGCTCAACTGGTTGCCTGCGCCGATGCCAAGGAAGACGCGGTTGCAGATCAGGCAGCCGCCTGCGTAAAGCGCCAGCAGCAGCCCGAACTGGCGCGACCCGACGGGCGCCACCGCCAGCTTGCCGAATTCCGGCGCGAACCGCCCCGCCCCATAGGCCAGCCCGACATTCAGCACCACCGCAATCACGGTCGCGACCCAGGTGAACCGCCAGACCGCCGCCGTGCCCGGCCTCGCCTTGTGCGTCCGGGCATGTTGCTGGCCTTCGACCAGCGCGCCGATCATCGCCGGCACCATCAGATGCGCCGCTGATCCAAGCGCGGTGTCGAACTGCGCCTCCAGCAGCCGGATCGCCCACGCCGCCCCAAGCGCCACCGCCAGGAAAACAAGGGCGTATCGCGGATAGCTCATGCCGCGCGGGCCTCGTCCATCAGCCGGCGCATCTCCTTGATGGCCGGTCCCAGCCCGAGGAAAATCGCCTCAGCGATCAGGAAATGCCCGATGTTCAGCTCGACCACCTCGGGCATCGCCGCCACGGGCTTCACCGTCTCGAAG
>JAASSQ010000176.1 GCA_021767845.1 Roseovarius sp.
CATCCCGTTTTCCGACTGCAGCGTGACGTGCACGCCTTCGGGAATGTAGTTGGGCACCAGCGTCGGAATGCCGATCCCGAGGTTCACGTAGGTGCCGTCTTCCAGTTCGTGCGCCGCGCGGGCGGCCATTTCGTTACGATCCCATGCCATGGTCTCAGCCCTCCCTCGTCGTGCGCTTCTCGATCCGTTTCTCGTGCTCGCCCTGGATCAGGCGGTGCACGTAGATGCCGGGCAGGTGGATGTGATCGGGGTCCAGTTCGCCGGGCTCCACGATTTCTTCCACTTCCATGACGCAGACCTTGCCGCACATTGCCGCCGGCGGATTGAAGTTGCGCGCGGTCTTGCGGAAGATCGCGTTGCCGGTGGTGTCGGCCTTCCACGCCTTGACGATGCTGAGATCGGCAAAGATGCCGCGTTCAAGGATATAGGTCTCGCCGTCGAACTCCTTGTGTTCCTTGCCCTCGGCGATCCGGGTGCCCACGCCCGTCTTGGTGTAGAAGCCCGGAATCCCTGCGCCGCCGGCGCGCATCCGTTCGGCCAGCGTCCCTTGCGGGTTGAATTCCAACTCCAGTTCGCCCGACAGGTATTGCTGCATGAAGGTGTCGTTCTCGCCCACATAGGAACTGAGCATCTTCTTCACCTGCCGTGTCTGCAACAGGATCCCGATACCGAAATCATCGACACCCGCATTGTTCGAGGCAAAGGTCAGATCCTTGGCCCCGTGTTCCTTGATAGCCTGCAACAGCAGTTCGGGAATGCCGCACAGGCCGAACCCGCCGGCCGCGATCGTCATTCCGTCCTGCAGAAGCCCGTCCAATGCCTCGGACGCGCTGCCATAGACCTTGTTCATCGAGATATCCTCCTGGAAACTCCGTTCGCTCACGGTATGCGGCGCGAGACGGCCGAAAGTCAACGTCACCGCTCCGCCGAAAGCGGGTATTGGGGTTACTACGTATGCGCCTTCTGCGCCGTGTGCCCGGTGCTATTTCTTGGACGCGGCCTTCCTGGTCGCGGTTTTCTTCGCGGTGGTCTGTTTCGAGGGGGCCTTCTTGCCGCCCTTGCCCTTCTTCGCGGCCTTCTCGGCGATCAGCTCCACCGCCATGTCCAGCGTCACGTCCTGCGGGTCTGTGCCCTTGGGCAGGGTCGCGTTGATCTTGTCCCATTTGACATAGGGGCCATAGCGGCCGTCCATCACGTTCACCGGGCCGCCGCTTTCGGGATGCTCGCCCAGTTCCTTGAGCGGCTTGGCCGCAGCGCCGCGCCCCTTGCCGCGCGAGGCGGCCTTCTTGGCCAGTTCCTCGACCGCGCGGTTCATGCCGATGGTGAACACGTCGTCGGGGTCCTTGAGGTTGGCGTAAAGGCGGCCGTGTTTGACGTAAGGCCCATAGCGCCCGATACCCGCCTCGATCATCTCGCCGTCATCGGGATGGGGGCCCACCTCGCGCGGCAGGCTGAGCAGCATCAGTGCCTTTTCAAGGTCCATGTCATCGGGGCTCCAGCCCTTGGGCAGGCTGGCGCGCGGGGGTTTCTTGTTGTCCTCGGTCACCTCGCCGCGCTGCACGTAAGGCCCGAACCGGCCCGAGCGCAGGCTGATCTCGTCGCCCTGATCTTCGCCCAGGACCCGGTCGCCGCCCTCTGCGCCCTCGCCGCCGATGGGGCGGGTGTAGCGGCATTCGGGATAGCGCGAGCAACCGACGAAGCCGCCGGTGCGCGATGTCTTGAGATGCAGGCTGCCCTCGCCGCAAAGCGGGCAGGCGCGCGGGTCGCTGCCGTCCTCGCGTGGCGGATACAGCTGCGGGGCAAGCGCATCGTCCAGAACGTCCAGCACCTCGGTGATGCGCAGTTCCGAGGTCTCGGCGATCGCGGCCGAGAAATCGCGCCAGAAGCGTTCGAGCACGTCCTTGTAGTCGGTTTCCCCGGCACTCACCTTGTCCAGCTCATCTTCCAGGTTCGCGGTGAACTCGTATCCCACGTATTTGCGGAAGAAATTGAGCAGGAAGATCGTGACGATCCGGCCCTTGTCCTCGGGGATCAGGCGGTTCTTGTCCTTGCGGACATATTCGCGATCCTGGATCGTGGTGACGATGCTGGCATAGGTCGAGGGGCGCCCGATCCCCAGCTCTTCCATCTTCTTGACCAGCGTCGCCTCGGTATAGCGGGGCGGGGGCTGGGTGAAATGCTGTTCGGGCGTGACCGCGCGCTTGTCCGTCCTGTCACCTTCGGTGATCTGCGGCAGGCGCTTGTCGTCGTCATCGCCCGACGGCTCGTCGCGGCCTTCTTCGTAGACCTTCAGGAAACCGTCGAACAGAACGACCTGCCCGGTGGCGCGCAGGCCGACCTGCCCATCGTCGCTGCCGATGTCCACGGTGGTGCGCTCCAGCCGGGCGCCTTCCATCTGGCAGGCCAGCGTGCGCTTCCAGATCAGGTCGTAGAGCTTGCGCTGATCGGCGTCGGTCGTCTTGATGGACTTGGCATCGCGCGTCATGTCCGTGGGGCGGATGCATTCGTGCGCTTCCTGCGCGTTCTTGGCCTTGTTCTTGTACATGCGGGGCGATTTCGGGACGTAGTCGGCCCCGTAGCGATCCTTGATCGCGTCGCGGGCGGCGTGCACGGCCTCGGGGGCCATGTCGATGCCGTCGGTCCGCATGTAGGTGATGTAGCCCGCTTCGTAGAGGCGCTGTGCCGCGCTCATCGTCTGGCGCGCGCCCATGCCGAACTTGCGGCTCGCCTCCTGCTGGAGGGTCGAGGTCATGAAGGGCGGGGCGGGGTTGCGCGAGCTGGGCTTGGCCTCGACCGAAGCGACCTTGAGATCGCGCGACTGGATCGCCTGAACGGCCAGCTCGGCCTGGGTTTCGTTCTCGATATCGTACTTGTCGAGTTTCTTGCCGGCCAGAACGGTCAGCCGTGCCTCGAACTCCTGTCCGCGCGGGGTGGCCAGCGCGGCCTTGACGGACCAGTATTCACGGGGCTTGAAGGCCTCGATCTCCATCTCGCGCTCGACGATCAGGCGCAGGCAGACCGATTGCACGCGGCCGGCCGACTTGGCGCCCGGCAGCTTGCGCCACAGGACCGGGCTGAGGTTGAAGCCCACGAGGTAATCCAGCGCGCGGCGGGCGAGGTAGGCTTCGACGAGATCCTCGTCGATGCCGCGGGGGTTCTGCATCGCCTCGGTCACCGCCGACTTGGTGATCGCGTTGAACACGACGCGGCTGACCTCGGTGTCCTTCTTGATGGCCTTGCGCTTGCGCAGCGCCTCTTCGAGGTGCCAGCTGATCGCCTCGCCCTCGCGGTCGGGGTCGGTGGCGAGGATCAGGGTCTGGTCGTCCTTGAGCGCGTCGGCGATGGCCTTGACGTGCTTGCGGGAGTCGGCGCCGACCTCCCATTTCATGTCGAATCCGTGCTCGGGATCGACCGATCCGTCCTTGGGCGGCAGGTCGCGGACGTGCCCGTAGGAGGCCAGAACCGTGTAGTCGGATCCCAGATACTTGTTGATTGTCTTGGCCTTAGCCGGGGACTCGACAACGACGACTGGCATGAAAGCTCCTTTCGACTCGGGAGGCGACATATGGCGGCGGACCATGTGGGCTGGCAAGAGCAATTGTCAATGCGCCGTGTCTCAGCACCGTGTCGGAGCGGTCGGGCGTGTCAGGTCAGTGACAGAAGGCCTCCGGGCTGGCGGCGGATGCGGCCGTCGAGTTCGAGGTCGGTCAGGGCCGGGGTGACCTGCCGCGCCGGGGCGCCGAGATCGCGGATCAACTGGTCCTCGGCCAGCGGCGAGGGGCCGAGCCGGTCGAGGATGCGGCTGTGCAGGGCGGCGGTGTCGCGCAGGCTGCGCCGGTCGGGCGCGGGAGCGGCAGGTGGCTGGGGAGGCTGGATTTCCGGCTTGTTCTCAACTGTTTGGCGCGTCGGCAACGCCTCGATCACGTCGTCGGCCTTGCGCACGAGGGTGGCGCCGTCGCGGATCAGCATGTTGCAGCCCGCCGCGCGCGCGTCGAAGGGATGGCCCGGCACGGCGAGCACGTCGCGCCCCTGGTCGAGCGCGGTGCGCGCGGTGATGAGGGAGCCGGATTTCGCCGCCGCCTCGACCACCACGACGGCCCGGGCCATGCCGCTTATGATCCTGTTTCTACGGGGGAAATGCCGGGCCTGGGGCATCAGGCCGAAAGGCTGTTCGGAGAGTCGCAGGCCGGTTTTCACGAGGTCTTCGGCCAGGCGTGTGTTCTCGGCCGGGTAGATCACGTCCACCCCGCCGGCCATGACGGCGATGGTGCCGGTGTCGAGCGTGGCGGTATGCGCGGCGGTGTCGATGCCGCGGGCCAGCCCGGAGACCACGACGAAGCCCTTGGCGGCCAGGTCGGCCCCCATGCCGCGCGCCATGCGCAGCCCGAGCGACGAGGCGTTGCGCGCCCCCACCATCGCCACCGTCGGGCGTGACAGAACGGAGGTGTCGCCAAGCGCCCAGAGCACCGGGGGCGCATCGGAAATCTGTTGCAGATCAGGGGGATAAAGCGGGTCGCCCACGCAGATCATATGCGCGCCGGTGGCCGCGGCGGCCTTGAGTTCGGCCCGCGCCGCGGCCTCGGGGCAGGGGGTGTAATCCTTGACCCCGGCGGCGGCGGCGACTTCGGGCAGGGCCTGAAGCGCCGCCTGTGCCGAGCCATGTTCGGCCATCAGCCGATAGAAGGTGGAGGGACCGACCCGGCGAGAGCGCAAGAGGCGAAGCCACGACACCCGATCATCTTCCGTGGTGGGTGGGAGTGGGGGGTGAGTGGAAGGATGTGTATCCTCGGACATCGCGACCTCGCCTGCTTGCCATGCCACTATCGGGCGGCTTCGTTAATGGCGGGTAAACCAAGACCGCTGAGTCGGGGATTTCGCGCGAAAATCGCATAACTATATGAAAACAGGAGTTAAATATTTTTGCGAGCCGAAACGGGCCGATGTCGGTATCACGTCGGTATGACGTCGGTATCGCGTCGGTGCGGATGTCGGTGCGCCGGAAACCGGGGGGAATCGTGACCACGGCGCACGCAGGGTTAACCTTTTGCCAACCCCGCGCGTCGCTCAGAACGGGTAGCGCAGGCCGAGCGCGAAGGCGTTGGAGCCGGAATCGGGATCGAGCAGGCCGAAGGCGTCCGAGCGGTGGTGGACGCGCAGGAAAACCTGCCGCCCGTCGTCACCCGCCGCGAAGGCGGCCTCGGCCAGCCAATAGACCAGCGTGCGGGCCGAGTCGCCGCGCACGTCGATTTCCAGCCGCGGCGTTTCGGTGGTGTGCGACAGGCCCAGCCCGAAGGCGAGGCTGTCGAGAAGCGGGGGCAGGGGCCGGGCCGGGTGGTAGCGGATCGTGGCCGAGGGGACGAATTCAAAGAAGGTCTGGTCGCCGAAATGGCGCTGCACCTGGAATTCGCCGCCCCAGGACCAGCGGCTGGCCCCGATCGGGCGGTCGAAGGCCAGTGCTATCCCGGCGAAATAATTGTCGGCGAAATCGTATTCGCCGGGGCGCAAAAGATCGTTGGCGCGGTTGCGGGTCATGTTGCCCGCGATCACCGACCACGACCATGCACCATCGGGCACGGCGGCCGATTGCGCCGAAGCACCGGAGCCGGGCAGACCCGCCAGTGCCGCAACGGCCACAACCGTCAGCGCATGGCGCAGGGCGCGCGCGGGTCGAAGTCGGGCCATCGGGCTTGGCATGGGCGGGGCTCCGCGCAGAGGGCCTGCCGGGGAGGCAAGCGGTGCAGTTTGGCAACGATTTGCTTGGGCCGACTTTCCTTTATTGATCCGGTCTCTGCAATGGTCCGATAGAGGGGAAAAACAAATCGAGGCAGAGCAGATGGATTCACTCAAATACGAACTGATCGGATTCGGCGTGCTGGCGGCGCTGCTGTTCGTCCTGCTGACCGTCCCCGGCGGGCCGCAGGCGAGCGAGGTGTTTCGCAGCCCCGCCGAGTTGATGGGGCACCGGCCCGGCCTGCCGCCGCGCTGAGCGCGGCGGCGAGCGGTCAGGCGGCCTCGGACCCGCCGACCGTGAGCCCGCCGATCATCACCGTGGGCTGGCCCACGCCCACCGGCACCCACTGGCCGGCCTTGCCGCAATTGCCCATGCCGGGATCGAGCGCCATGTCGTTGCCGAGCGCGCGGATCTGTTGCAGCGCGGTCGCCCCGTCGCCGATCAGGGTGGCGCCCTTGACCGGGTCGCCCACCTTGCCGTTCTTCACGCGATAGGC
>JAASSQ010000177.1 GCA_021767845.1 Roseovarius sp.
CCAGCGCCACAAGGCCGGTCGCGATCCAGTAGACATACTTTGCCACGTTGTCACTCATCACCGCACTCCCTGTTTGCAAGGGCTTGTTCAGCCGCAGTTTCCGCTCTAAGTACCTTTAGGTGTCTTGCATCGTTCGTGAAAGTAGGCACTTAAAAGTAACTAGATTACTTTAACCGCGAGGATAATCCACGATGAAGAGCGTCCAGCCCCCCTCATGCCCGATGGAGGCGCTTCTGCGTGTCATCACAGGCCCTTGGACGATCTATATACTCTGGGTTCTGTCCGAGCAGGGACCGCAGCGTTTCGGCGCGCTCAAGCGTTTGGTGCCCGGCATTTCCACCCGGGTCCTGACCGAGAGGCTGAGAATGCTGGAACATGCTGGCGTTGTATGGCGCGAGCAGGCCATGACCATCCCACCCGCTGTCACCTACGGGCTGACTGAGCGCGGCGCGGAACTGCGCGGCGTGCTGGACAAGCTTGGCTCGATCGCACGCCGCTGGGAGGCCGAGGGTGCCTTTGTCGGGACCGCAAGCGCGGCAGAATGACGGTACCCCTCCTGTTCGCGGGATAATCCCGCGCCCGAGAACAACTCAGGCAGAATCAGACCCGAAGCTCATGACGAATTGAAAACGGCGCTAGAAAAAGCCGCCAAGCGGCGCTTGGTGGGGTAGATCCGCACAGCTTTACGCTTTGCTGCTAAATCAACTTCTATCTACTATACTCACTAGACGGTACAGTAAAGCTTGTAACCGCCTAGTCCTGCCTGGGATAGAGAGAACGAGATGCCCGTGAGAAAAATGGCCGACGTCATGATTGGTGCGCGCGAGGTTTTCTTCCGATGCGGTTACGAAGGAGCCACGGTCGATGCGATTGCCGCTGAAGGAAAAGTGTCGAAGGCAACCATGTATTCGTATTACCCGACCAAGGAGCAACTGTTCCTGAGCGTGGTTGAATCCGAATGCGGTCGGCTTGCGGACGAAATCCTCCGGCCCTTGATCGCGTCTTTGGAGCCGCGCGCCCAGTTGGAAGAACTCGCCCTTCGCATGGTCGACCTCACCTTGGACGACACCTACATCCGTCTCCTGCGAACGTGCGTTGGCGCCTCCGAGGCACTGCCCGAAGTGGGTGAGGTTTATTTTCGCGCAGGCCCGAAACCTGCCCGCGAACTCGTCGGTCGGATTCTGGAGCGCCTTACGCGCGAAGGCGCGCTCGATGTCGATGACGTCCGGCGCGCGTCCGATCACTTCATACACCTTTGCGTTTCGGGGCTACTTATGCCGCGCCTTCTCGCAGTGAAACGAGCTGTCCACCGCGAGCAACATGCGCGCGAAGCGGTCGCTGCATTCCTGCGACTTTACGGTAGCGGCCACAGAGACAAATTTTCAGATTGAGCTCGCTTGCCAAATACGGGGCAGCGCATTAGCTCGCCCAATGACTTAACCGACCGGACGGTACAGGGTGACTGCACAAGTGGAAAAGCAACCGAAGAACGCCTCGCCGAAGATTCTCGGCGCTGCGCGGGCGATTGCGCTGCGAGAAGGCGCGGGAAAGATCACGATCGACGCCGTCGCTCGGGAATCCGGCCTCAGCAAGGGTGGGGTGTTGTACAACTTCCCCACCAAGAAAGCGCTTCTGGCCGGGCTGCTCGACGAAATGCTCGCGGAGCACCGCGAACGTCTGGCGTCGGTCCCGGAAGGGCACAGTTCCCGCACCCTGCGCGGTCATCTCGAGACAGTTCTGCAAGCCGTAAGCACCGATGATGACCTTTCGATGGCTATTCTCGCGGTTTCGGCGTCGGATCCGAATCTTCTGGACCCGCTGAGAAGAGAGCTGTCCCGTGATGTCGAGCGCATCCGTTCGGACGCGCAGGACGACACTGCGGCGATGGTTCTTTTTTTGGCGATCCAGGGTCTTCGTTTCCAGAGGCTTCTTCGCCTCGCGGATGGTGACGACGATCAGCAAGACGCCGCCATCGACAGATTGAAGGACATGATAAATGAGCTTGAATAGAACCAGATACTTCCGAGGAGGTGCCGCTGGATTGGTCGCCCTTCTTCTCGCCATTGTCCTTCTCGTGCAATTCAACCCGGACATCGCATCCAAGGTCTTCGCGCAGACTACGGATGAGGTTTCCGGTGCCGATGCGCAAGGGAGCGCCGAGCAAGACATGGCCCAACCGGTCACGGTCGAAGTATCGCGTGCCGAGCTTCGCGATAGCGATAGGGCGCGCAGCCTGGCAGGCCGCGTGGAGCCCGCCCGGACCGTGGATATTGCCTTTCAGGTTTCGGGTCAGCTTTCCGACCTCGCGGTAGATGCTGGGACTCGGGTCGAGAAAGGCGATTTAATCGCCGCGCTCGACCCGGTCGATTTCGAATTGGCTCTGGACCGGGCACAGGCCTCTTTCGACCTCGCAAAATCCGAATACGATCGTGCGTTGAGTCTGACCGAGAGGGGGGTGGCGACCGACGCCCGACTTGAAACGAACCGCGCGCAGCTTGCCCAGGCAGAAGTCGCCCTCCGTGAAGCGAAGCGTCGTCTGGCTCAAGCCACGATCGCGGCGCCCTTCGAGGCCATTGTCGCGCGCATCTTTCTGGAGGAGTTTTCGAACGTCACCCCTGCGGCTCCGATTGCCAGGTTGCAGGACATCAGTGAAATGCGGGTGCGGATTTCGCTGCCCGAGGAACTCGCCGCGATGGCACGGGCCCAGCCCGATGCATTCAGGGTAACCGCCTCTTTCCCCGCCGTGCCGGGATATGACGCAACTCTGTATCTGCGGAAATTCGTGACCGATGCAGACCCCACAGCCCAAACCTATGACGTCGAGTTTGCAATCGAGGGCGCCATCGACCCGAGATTGCTGCCCGGAATGACGGCGAATGTGCGCGTAGCCGCCGCTGCGGAGGGTGCGCAATCGCGGTTGGTAGTCGTCCCGGTCTCGGCGATCGACACGACGAGCCGGAGCGAGCCGTCCATCTGGCTGTATGACGAGGGGACCGGCCGGGTGTCCCGTAAGACGATCCGCCTGGGGCTGCCGAACGACGACGAAATCGTCGTGCTTGAGGGGCTCTCCGGAGACGAACTGGTTGTGTCCGGCGGGTGGTGGCGCCTGAAGGAAAACGAAACAGTCGCGGTTCGCGGCCTCTGAACGATCCTGGACCGGAAAACCGAAACCATGACAATGAGTATTTCCCGCGCAAGCATCCGACGTCCGGTCGCCGTTTGGCTGGCAATTATCTTTTGCCTTCTCGGCGGTTTGTGGGGGCTGAACACGGTCGGACGCCTCGAAGACCCGAGTTTCACGCTCAAGACGGCGCTCGTTTTCGTGCCCTATCCGGGCGCGACGGCGATGGAGGTGGAAGAGGAAGTCACCGATGTCGTGGAAAGCGCACTCCAACAGATGAAGCAGCTCGACCGGGTGGAATCGAAATCCATGCCGGGCATGGCCCAGATCACGGTCGAGATCGAGATGACCTATGGGCCCGACGAGATTCCGCAGGTCTGGGACGAGATGCGCCGCCGTATCCGCGACATCGAAGGAGAGCTTCCCTCCGGTGCGCAGTCTCCGATCATCAATGACGATTTCGGCGACGTCTACGGCATGTTCTACGCTGTGACGGCCGATGGGTTGAGCGCCTCGGAACAGCGAGACCTCGCGACTAAACTGCGGCGCGACCTTGTCACCGTCGACGGGGTGGCCAAGATCGAGGTTCAGGGGCTGGCTGAAGAGGAGATCATCATTTCGATCCCTTCGGCGCGCCTGACCGAACTGGGCCTGCCACCGGACCAGATCCTCGGTATCATCGCCGACGAAAACCAGGTTTTCTCCAACGGCGAGATCAGCGAAGGGCTGTCTCGGCTGGGCGTGTCCGTTCCGCCGGGTTATGTCAGCGTCGAGGGCATAGAGGCGCTGCGGCTCGGCGCCCCCGGAGAGGTCGGGCAGATTGCGCTCTACGACATCGCTCGCGTGGTCCGAGAGGAGACAGAGCGGCCGAGCCAGATCGTGCGTCACAATGGCACGCGGGCCTTCACCCTCGGGGTCTCGGCGCTCGTGGACCGCAACGTTGTCGAGGTCGGCAGATCGGTCGAGGCACGGCTGGACCAGCTGAAGACCGAATTGCCGGACGGCGTCGAGATCGTACCGATCTATGAACAGCATAAGGTCGTCGACGAAGCGGTCTCGAGCTTCCTCGTCGGCCTCGGTCAATCCGTGGCCATCGTCATCGGGGCGCTGATGCTGACCATGGGTTGGCGCGCGGGTTTGGTCGTGGGTGCCACGCTGGGCCTCACGGTTTTTTCCACACTGTTTTTCATGTCTGTCTTCGGCATCGAGATGGAACGGATCAGTCTCGGGGCTTTGATCATCGCCATGGGCATGCTGGTCGACAATGCCATCGTGATCGCCGAAGGCATGCTGATTGGCATGGCGCGGGGCAAGTCCGCCGAAGACGCCGCCGCCGATACAGAGACCGCGACAGGGTTTCCCCTGCTTGGGGCCACCGTGATCGGGATCATGGCGTTTTCGGGCATTGGGCTATCGCCAGACGCCACCGGAGAATTCCTGTTCTCGCTTTTCGCGGTTATCGCGATTTCGTTGCTGATGAGCTGGATCCTCGCCGTAACCGTTACACCCTATCTTGGGAAGCTCCTTCTGAAGGCGCCAAGAGACACCTCCAAGGACCCCTATCGCGGCTTAGTCTATTCGGCTTATCGCGGTTTCCTCTGGATGGCGCTGCGCGCCCGCGTGCTCGTAGTCCTGACGGTCGTCGGAATCACGGTCTGGTCGGTCATGGCCTTCGGCCAAGTCAAGCAGGCTTTCTTTCCGGCGTCGAACACCCCGATATTCTACGTCGAATTCCAGATGCCACAGGGCACGGACATTCGAGCCACGAATGAAGAAATGGCCCGGCTCGAGGCGATCATCTTAGGCGAGGAGATAGTGACGGACGTTACAACGCTTGTCGGGCGAGGGGCCAGCCGCTTCATGCTGACCTACAACCCTGAGCAGGCCGATGCGAGCTACGGTCAGCTGATCGTGCGTGCGACCGATGCCACACTCATCCCCGATGTTGCGGCGCGTCTCAATCGCGAACTGCCGGCGCAATTCCCCAATGCTCTTATCCGCGTCGAGGAGATCGTCTTCGGTCCGCCTGCCGGGGCCGATGTCGCCGTTCGCTTTTCGGGACCCGATCCGGTAGTCCTCCGGCAGCTATCGGATAACGCGCTTGCGATCTTCGACGAGGCCGGCACGATCACAAACCCGCGCACAGACTGGCGACAGCGCGAAATTCTCGTCGAACCCATCGTCGACGAGGCTCGCATGCGGTTGGCCGGTGCGACTCGCGGATCGATTTCCGACACCGTGCAATACGGGACCTCGGGCCTGCGGGTCGGCACCCTGCGCGAAGGCGATGCCGAAATCCCTATGTATCTGCGGCTTCCCGAGGTCGAGCGCGACGGGCTGGATCGTTTGCGCGATCTCTCCGTCTGGTCGCCGGGTGCAAATGGCTATGTGCCGATGGCCAACCTCGTCTCCGGCTTTGAGCCCCGCCTCGTCGAGGCCCTTATCCACCGCCGCGACCGTGAGCGTACGATAACGGTCCTCGGCGGTGCAGGCGGCGACCTGACAGCAGATGAGGCCTTTCGCAGTGTCCGCTCTGATATCGAAGCCATTCGGCTTCCCGAAGGCTACACGATGGAATGGGGTGGCGAGTTCGAAAGCGCGGGAGAAGCGCAGGCAAGTCTCGGCAAACAGCTTCCCTTGGGCTTTCTGGTAATGCTGACAATTTCGATCCTGATGTTCAACAAAGTGCGCCAGCCACTGATCCTGTGGCTCGTGGTTCCGATGTCGGTCACGGGGATGGTTCTTGGTCTGCTGTTCACTGGGCTACCGTTCACGTTCACGGCGCTTCTCGGCTTCTTGTCCCTTTCCGGGATGCTGATGAAGAATGCCATTGTGCTGGTGGAAGAAATCGATCAGCAACGCGCCGAAGGTGTCGAGGACTATCAGGCGGTAATCGATGGCTCGGTCAGCCGTTTGAGGCCCGTCGTGCTGGCTGCGGGCACAACGATTTTCGGTATGACTCCGCTCATATCAGACGCCTTCTTCGCATCGATGGCTGTCACAATCATGGGTGGCCTCGCGTTCGCCTCGATCCTGACACTGGTCGCGGTGCCGGTATTGTATGCGCTGTTCTTCTTGATCAAGCCGCC
>JAASSQ010000178.1 GCA_021767845.1 Roseovarius sp.
GGCCGGGCGCCCAAGCACATCGCTGATCGTGGTCTCGGTGCCGGCGAGATAGCCCTTTGGGGCGAGGGAGGCGAGTTCCACCATGGCGGCGGCGACCTCTTCCTGCATCCCGTCGGCGATCATGGCCGCCCTGGAGGCCTCCGCCGACAGGGGCATGCAGGTGACGGATCGTCCGGTCGCCTCGGACAGAACCGTGGCAATCTCCTCACCTGTCAGGGCCTCGGGGCCGGTAAGGCCATAGATCTTGCCTTCGTGCCCCGGTCCGGTCAGCGCCTCTGCGGCGACGTCGGCGATGTCGCGGGCATCGACCCAGGCCACCGGTCCGCCCAGACCGTCGTAATAAACCGCGTCCTTCGCAATGTTACCGGCCTGCCACAGCAGGTTCTGCATGAAATAGGTCGGCTGGACAAAGGTCCAGTCAAGCCCGCTTTCCTTCACCCGTTCCTGGGTTTCGGAATGCCATTTTCCGAAGGTCACCCTGGCCTTGGGCGACGCGCCCAGACCGGTGGCCAGAACGACATGGCGAACACCCGCGGCTTTTGCCGCCTCGATCACGTTCGCTTTCCAGCGGCGCATGTCCGGATGGGCGGGCGTCACCAGATAGATCTTTTCGGCACCGGTACATGCCTTTTCCAACGTGGCAGGGTCGGAGAAATCGGCGGTGACGGCCTCACACCCTTTGGCCCTGAGGGAAGCGACCTTCGCCGGGTCGCTGGTGACTGCGCGCAGTTTCACGCCCTTGGACAGAAGCGTATCGACAAGGGGCGCGCCGGTGGTGCCGGTCGCGCCGAAGACGGTTATCATGGCGTTTCCTTTCGCAGATCTGCAATGGGTTTCATCGCTTGGGGTTGCGGGCTCAGCCGTGCATCGACAAGCCACCTGAGACCGAAATCACCTGGCCGGTGATGAAGCCGGCATCGTCCGACGACAGGAAACAGATGATTCCGGGGTAATCTGCCGGCTGCGCCAGGCGCTTCATCGGAATGGCCCGCTTGAGGCCTTCGGCGATCTTTTCTCCGGACTCGCCCTGAGCGATCTGGGCGAACAACGGCGTATCGGTCGGCCCGGGCGCAACAGCGTTAAGCTGAACGCCCTTGCGAGCCAGTTCCCGCGCTACCGTTTTGGTAAACGAGATAATGCCACCCTTGCAGGCAGAATAAACCGCTTCGCCCGATGAGCCGACGCGACCGGCATCGGAGGCAATGTTGACCACGCGGCCGCCCCCGTTTTTGACCATGCCGGGAAGCACCGCATGGTGCATGTTCAACGGGCCATAAAGGTTGATGTCGATGACCTTTTTCCAGAGGTCGGCATCGGTGTCGAGGAACGGCTTGATCTCATCCCATCCTGCGTTATTCACCAGCACGTCGATCGGGCCCCCGGCTTCGAATTCGGCCACCGCCTTGTCGACCTGGCCGCGGTCGGTGATGTCCGCCTTGAAAGCTTGCGCTTTGCCTCCCGAGCCCTGGATGATCCGGGCCGTTTCCTGCGCGCCCTCTTCGTTCAGGTCAAACACCGCAACCTCGGCACCTTCTTCGCCGAAGCGTTCGCAAACCGCGCGCCCTATGCCACTTCCGCCGCCGGTGACGATCACCCGTTTTCCATTCAGTCCTCGCATGCAGAAATCCCCCTGTCCCGCTAACACCTTGAAAATGAAGTTGATTTTAAGTGCCGAGCAAGTTATTCTAACAACCTTTAGATTTTTTGCAAAGGACACCTTTGAAAAGTGGCAGCCAAGCGAAAACAGCGACTGGTACCAAAGCCTGATGCAATCAGGAAAGCCGACGATGAGCTGAGTAAATCAGAGAGAACGCGCGAGTGCGTCCTCGCTGCGGCCGGCCGCCTTTTCCGGCAAGAAGGCTTCTACGCGACAACGATGCGCGACATCGCCGAGGAATCCGGAATAGAAGCGGGAAGCATCTATTACCATTTTCAATCCAAGGATGAGATTCTGAACGAGGTTCTCGATCGGGGCGTGCGGCAACTTTACGAGAAGGTCCGTGAGATTACCCGCTCGGCGAGAAGAAATTCTGAGGATTTTCGCAAGACGTTTGCTTTGCTCATCGAAACACACCTGACCTATTTATTGACTGACAGCGACTTCACCTCTGCCAATATCCGCAACTACCCGATGCTGTCGGATAAGGCACGCGCGCCGCACCGTGAGTTGCGTGCAGCCTACGCGGAGGCCTGGAGCCGTTTTCTGGAAGACGGGAGGCGTGCTGGCCGCCTGAGAAGTGACGTTTCCGTTTCTGCGATCCGCCAGTTCATATTAAGTGCAATGAACTGGACCGTTGAATGGTATGACATCGACCGGTATCCGGTGCATACCCTCGCGGAACGCATGAGCAAACTGTTACTTGACGGAATGTGCGTGCGCCACAGAGCTGACACGGAGGGGCAGAAGGAGAGCGCATCCACCATATTCGCCAGGGCGCCTGAACCGGTCGGCAAGGCGGCACATACCCGCGCGAAAATCCTGAGGGCGGCAGCACGCACGCTCAGGGATAATGGTTACAAGGCGACCACGCTGAGACAGATCGTGGCAGAAGCGGATATGAAAGCGGGCAGCGTCTATTACCATTTCAAGTCCAAAGAAGCGATCGTGGATGAGGTTCTGGATGCCGGATTGAGGGATTTGCTATCGGGTGTCAGCGCCGCGATCGAAGAATATCATGAGCCATATGACCATCATGCCAGGATCGCGACTGCGATCCGGACCCATCTTGATTTTCTTTTCAGGGCAAGCGAATTCACTTCTGCAAACATCAGAAGCTACGGGATGCTTCCCCCACATCTCAAGGAGAGGCACCGGAAAGTGCGTCATTTGTATGGACAGCTGTGGGACAAGGTTCTCCACGAAGCGCAGGAAGACGATGCCATCAGGTCGGATATCAAAATTGTGCCCCTGCGTCAGGTGATGTTGGGTGCCCTGAACTGGACGGTGGAGTGGTTTGATCCGGACAAGGCGGGAAAACAGGGGTACCTCTCACTGCCCGAGTTTTCCGACATGCTCATCAGGCTTCTTTTTGAGGGGATCTGCGACCGGAGTCACGCGGCTTACCCAGAACAAACAGCAGCGCAGTGATCGACACCGCTGCGATCACACCAGCAGGAAGTGGTACAGCCCTTCCGCGATCGGTTTCTCCCGGGCCGTCTGCCAGCTGATTACACTGACGCTCGCGATGCGCTTTCCTTTGCGGGTAACATTTGCACACGCATACAGCGGCCCCTTCACGGCAGGTCTGAGATAATCCACGGTAAGATTGATCGGTTTGGCGGGCGCTTCCGCGAAATCGGGGCGCACCGCTATGGCGGCGATGGCTTCCATCAAGCTTGCGATTATCCCGCCGTGGTAATACTCCATGACCGGGTTTCCGATATGGCGTGATTCAAAGGTCATCTCTGCCGCGGCGTGAAGGTTGTCCAGGCTCTGGACTTCGAAGTTAAGAAATCGGAAGAACGGAACACGGGATACGTTGGCATTGACGGTTTGCAAGTCCATCACGAGGCTTTTCCTTTTCTGATCGCTTCAAACATGCTGGTTTCACCGTGCGTCAGGGCAAACGAGGCGGACCCACGGGCGATTTCCGCATCCTCATGGCCATCGAACCAGATGCTGCCGGAGTTAAACGCAATATGCCGGGTTTGCCGAAAGCAATGCGCACGGACGATGATATCCGCGCGGGAATGGGCGGGACGCAGGTAATCAACTCTGAGGTCAAGAGTGGCCATGGTGCTGACACCCTCAATGGCCACAAAGTTCGCAAGCCCGAAGACACTGTCCAGAAGGGCCGTCAGGATGCCACCATGAAGCAGGGTCTGCTCCCTGTCGACGCAAAAGTCCGGGTTGAAGGGCATCCGTACCTTAACGCCTTCGGTCGATACCTCTTCGATCTCCAGCTCCATATGACTAATCAGCCCTTTGCCGCGCGCATTCCACATCTGCGCGATTTGCTCCCTCTTCTTCTGTGTGATGTCAGACATGCGATCTTTCCTTTAGCGTCCCGTGTTCCGTGAAGCGGGGCTTTGGTTTTTTCGATAAACGCGACATCCGGTCCCCATGATCGACGATCTGGCGCTGTTTATCGGTCAGCGAACAGTTTGCCCGGATGGTGTCCAGGTCAGCCATGGCCGCCTGGTTGTGCCTGGATAATCTTCTTCTTCCCGAAAGAATGCTATCTGCAGCGTCAACTAAAATCAAACGCATGTTCGAAAATATGTCAAGGCAGGTTTCCGGCATCACACTTCATCACCCCCATGTCTTGAGGTTTGTCTTCCACGACGCTAAGGTTCTAACAAGCGTTAGAATAATAACATGGAGAGCGGATGACCAGCCCACTGCATCAACTGAAAATCATCGAACTTGGCCATGTTATCGCCGGGCCTCTTTCGTCAGCTCTGCTCTCTGATTTCGGTGCGGATGTCATCAAGATCGAGGCGCCCGGCCGGACGGACATGATGCGCGACCTCGGCCCCAAGGCAGAGGACGGGGTCGGCGTCTGGTGGAAGACCCTTGCCCGCAACAAGAAAATTCTGAGTCTGGACTGGAAGTCGGACGAAGGCAGGAACATCCTGCGCAGGCTGGTTGAAGGTGCCGACGTGCTGGTCGAAAATTTCCGCCCCGGTGTGCTTGAGCGGGCGGGTGTCGGGCCGGACACGTTGCATGAGTGGAACCCGGATCTGGTTGTGCTGCGCGTGTCGGGTTACGGACAGGAGGGCCCGATGCGGGATGTGCCCGCTTTCGGGCGTGCGGCAGAGGCCATGAGTGGTCTCGCCCACCTGACCGGCTATGCTGACGGACCGCCGATGCATCCTGGATTTCCCGCAGCCGACAGCACCACAGGATTGATGGGCGCTTTGGGCATTATGATCGCATTGTTTGCCCGGGAAAAAGGGGTTGCGCGCGGTCAGGTTGTCGATCTTGCGGTGTTTGAGACGCTGCTTCGGTTGATGGACTATCCGGTGCCCGCGTTGACGGGCGCGAACCTTTCACCCCGGCGCAATGGCTTGCGTCAGCCGATGGATTATGCACCTGGCGGCATGTTCCGCACGTCCGACGGGGTGTGGCTGACCGTTTCCGCAGGCAGCGCAGAAACGGCCCAGCGACTGCTGCGGGCGGTGGGCGGAGAGGCGCTGGCCGAGGACCCGCGGTTTGCGAGCCTTGACCTGATGTCCCGGCATATGGCCGTGGTCTTTGATGCCATCAATGATTTCGTCACGCAGCGCACGCTTGCCGAGGTTGAGGCGGAATTCGCCCGCCATGATGCGGTTGCCTCACGGGTGCTGAGCGTCGAAGAGATCACGACGAATGAGCAGATACGCCATCGCGGAGACATCCTGTCGGTCGCGGGCGAGCAGACCCGGGTTGTCGGTCCGGTCCCGCACCTGAGCGCCACGCCAGGGGAGTTGCGCTGGCTGGGGCGGCCACCGGGAGCGGATACCCGCGATATTCTGCGCGATCTTGGTTATGACGACGCCCACATCACAGCCCTGCATGAGGCAGGGTTTGTGGGACAGGAGGCACGTAGTGACTTTTCGGATGACCAATGAGCAGGAAGAAATTCGCAGCCAGATCCTGCGAATATGTGCGCAGTTTGACGATGACTACTGGTTGGAGCGGGATCGTACCGGTGATTTCCCTCATGAGCTGCACAGAGCGATGGCCGATGGCGGGTGGCTGGGAATCGCCATGCCGGAAGCGGTCGGCGGTGCCGGCCTGGGGATTACCGAGGCGACCATCATGATGCAGGCGATTGCGGAGTCGGGGGGTGGTGCCAGCGGGGCCTCGACGGTGCACATGAATATATTTGGCCTCAACCCGGTAGTGAAGTTCGGAACCGATGAGCAGCGCGCCCGAATGCTGCCCCCCTTGATCGCCGGTGATGAAAAGGCCTGTTTCGCCGTGACCGAGCCGACGACGGGTCTGGATACTACGAAGCTGAAAACCATGGCCGTGCGACAGGGTGACCGATATGTCGTGCATGGCCAGAAGGTTTGGATCTCGACCGCTCAGGTGGCCGACAAGATGTTGCTTCTGGCAAGGACCACACGGCTCGAGGATGTGACCGACCCGACCGAGGGTTTGAGCTTGTTCTATACGGATCTCGACCGCAATTTCGTGGATGTGCGTGAAATCGAGAAGATGGGGCGCAAGGCAGTCGATTCGAATGAGGTGTTTATCGACGGCCTGCCGATTCCGGCCCGGGA
>JAASSQ010000014.1 GCA_021767845.1 Roseovarius sp.
ACATGGGGGTCATGCGGCGCGTTTTCTGTTTGCGACGGTCAGCCGACCATCGAGAACTGCGGCCCTTGTGACGGCTACTCGGTGAGCCCCTTTGGGCGACCACCGCATCCTTCTGCGCTTTCCCATGCGGGCATTGGCAATGTCATCGACTGATCCTTCGGCACGAGATGACGAGATGGGCAGCCCGTTACGGTACCGTCGGCCATAGTCGACAAGGGATTCCATGTTGTTCGCGAGATAGGTGTACAGTGTCCCGCATCGGGCCTGCACACGAGCGGCAGCGGTGCGGACAGCCAAAGGTTCTTCCGCAAGGCGGGTGCAATCGTGCATGAGCCCTTTCAGATAAGTTTCCGCGACCCGTGCTCTGCCATGCCACAGCCACCAGCGAAGGCTTTTCGCGGGGCGCTGGAACAGCACCGGAATTCCAGTGAATCCCGGTATCTGGACCAGACCCTGAACGGCGGCCTCGACATGTCGAATACGCATCGAGATGTGCCACCAGTCGAGGATATGCTTCACCTGGCCGTCGCCACCCATGGCATTCCGTATGAGGTTCGGGAGAGCAAGCTCGCCATCAGAGATTACCGTCAACAGACGGCCCGGCTTCCATCCAAAGTCTGACAGCTCTTCTCGCATCCGGCTGCCTGGCGATGCCGTCGCATTGGCGACCAAGCCAAATCGTCGGCACATATTGCGACTTTCAATCTTACCGACCACAAGATCCAGGTGTCGCTGCTGATACTCCGGTCGACAGCGGATATGCGCACCGTCCAGAAAAACCGTCAAACCCCCTTTGGGAAGTGCTTCAGCGGGATCGCCTGATGCCCTTCTACTTTTCTCGAGCCCCGCGGCTACTCTTCCCAACCGGTCACGCACCGTGGTGTGATGGGGCGGATGGCAGGGGAGGAAGCTTTTCATCAGCCGCGCGGCTTCGCGAAAGGAATGCCGGGACCCGAGTTCCGCATGGAGCCGCTGCAGCTCCGGGGTAGCCCGGTCAGGAAAGAAATAGGCCAGCGGAGAAATAGGTCCGCCGGGCATCGCCGCTGACCTGGCATCACACGAACAGCGGCGCAAGCGCGCGGCTTTGACCCGAACCCGCCCAAAGAGCGTGTCGAGATCGCGCGTGCGATAGTCATGAATGGCACGAACCGAGGCGCAATCCGGGCATACGCGGCTTTCTCGGATGATTTCCTCAACCTGATCGCAAAGAATTGCCCGCTGAATCTGTTCGACAACCCTCTTCCCTTCCTCGAGGCGCAGCCCGATCCCGTCTGGGCAGGTCACCCGGTATGGTCGTGAAATGCCGTCAAGCTGATGAGTGCGCTTCTCCCCGTTGTCGAAGGTCGTTTCAATTGTAATCCGTACGTCCATGGCAGCCCCACACGCAAAGAACTCACCTTAGCACGGACCGCAACGACGAAGATGACCCCCATGTTTTGTCCACTCCCATCTCCTTGCCGGCAACTTGGGACAGTATCGCGGCGATCTCGGCATGGCCGACGGCCTCGGGTCCGGTGATGTCGCGCAGGGTCGAGCCCGTCTCGGATAACAGGGCCGCGGCAGCGGCGCGGGCACAATCGGCGCGCGTGACATAGCCCGCTTTGCCGTCGCCCGCCGCCGCGTAAAGCGCCCCCGTGCCAATCGCCTGCGCCCCGCTCATCAGCAAGAGATCGGCGTAAAGACAGTTGCGCAGGATCGTGTGGGGGATACCGGTCTGCTTGATCAGCGCCTCGCTCTCGCGGTGATCGGCGGCAAAGGTGATCGGGCTGCTTTCATCTGGATTGGTGAGCGACGTATAGACGATATGCGATATACCGGCCTCCTGCGCGGCGGCGATCGCGTTGCGGTGCGCGGCAAGCCGTTTGCCCGGCTCAAGGTCGTCCGTCGAGATGATCAGCAGCCGCCCGCCGCCGGCGAAGGCCTTGCCAAGAGTGGTCGGGTCATTGAAATCGCCCGCCCTGACGTCGACCCCGCGCGCCCGAAGTGCCGCGAGCTTTTCCGGTGTGCGGGTGATCGCGACCAGGGGTTCTCCCCCCTGCGCCAGCAGGTTCTCGATGACCTGACTGCCGAGTTGACCAGATGCGCCGGTCACGATGAAGGGACCCTTGATGGCATTGGACATGGTTTTGTGTTCCTTTTCCAAGTTTCTGTTCAACCGAAGCGAAAGGCGCTTTCGACAGCGCCAAGAACGTGATCCTCCAGCGTCTTGCGACCGATATCGTGGCCCGCCGCACCCGCCACGACATGCAGCGGCATCAGGTGCTCTTCGCGCGGATGGGCCTCGCGGCCGCCCGGCGCCTCTGACCAATGCGTCAGCCTGCGGTTGCGTTGATCGGGATCGGGGCAGGTCATCGCCTCGGTCAGCCAGGTATCGAATGCGCCGCCAACGATGTCGCCCCGCGGCCCGCCACGCAGGCTCCGCATCAGCACGCCCATATTGTGATAGGTGTTGCCGCTGCCGAGGATCAGCACGCCCTCATCACGGAGGGGGGCCAGGGCCTGACCAAGCGCAATATGGCGCGCGGGGTCCAGATCGCTGGCAAGCGAAAGCTGGACGCAGGGAATGTCAGCCTCTGGAAAGGCGACCTTGAGCGGTACGAAGACGCCGTGGTCAAAACCCCGTGCGGCATCCTTCGCGGCTGGAAGCCTAGCGGCGCGGATCAGGTCATGCACCCGATCGGCCAGCGCCGGATCGCCAGGGGCTGGCCAGGTCAACTCGTAGGTATGGGGCGGGAAACCGCCATAGTCGAACAAAAGCGGTGGGGCGGGATTGGTCTGCACGGTGAAGGCGGGCTCTTCCCAATGACCCGAGATCACGAGGATTGACCCGGGGCGCTCAGGCAGCGTGCCCGGGAGATCCTGCAGGAACTGCCGGTGCCGGTCCCACTCATCGGACGGGTTCCAGTCCATGAAGAAACAAGGGCCGCCCCCGTGGGGAATGAAGAGCGTGGGCTGGCGGGCCATGTCCGATTGTCCTTCCCGGTTGCCAAGGCAACCCTCGAGTGGCTGTATCAGGAGGAGTAATAGTTGAGATATGGCAAAAATTAAAGTAGGGATGATAAAGTAACCACCTGGAAAGGAAGCGCACAGCGATGTCCAAAACGCCGCCACAGTGCCCGATGGATGCGATCCTGAGGCTGCTCATGGGGCCATGGACCACCTACATCATCTGGGTGCTGAGCGATCAGGGGCCGCAAAGGTTCGGGGCGTTGAAGCGCTCCGTGCCGGGGATATCGACCCGAATGCTGACCGAACGGCTGCGGATGCTGCAAGATGCCGGGGTCATCTGGCGCGAACAGGCCGAGACGATCCCCCCTGCCGTCACCTATGGCTTGACGCCGCGCGGCAACGAGTTGCGACGCGTTCTCGACGGCCTGGGACAAATCGCAGAACGATGGAAGGCTGAGGGGGTGTTTCAGGACGATGACTTGGGCGCTGTTTGACTGCGCCAGCCCGAAAAACGCGTGCGTTTACTAGCTTTGGGCGGTGCCGATTCATAACGGTTGTGAGCTACGCAGCGCCGCTCGGCTTTTGCGAATGACAGTTGATGGACCTGTTGGACGCCTTTGAGCGCGGCCAGTCATGTTGCACTGTGCGTTCGTTATCACGTTTTGGAACCAGGTGATCGCCATGAGAGAAAGTAAAGTTGCCGATGTGCTTAGAGGGGCGAGGGAGGTCTTCTTGAAGTGCGGCTTCGAAGGCGCCAGTGTCGATGCCATTGCCGAACAAGCCAAGGTTTCGAAGGCGACCCTTTATGCGCATTTCCCAAGCAAAGACAGGCTTTTCTTAAGCGTTTTACAAGCTGAATGCGACAAACTTTCAGAAGAAATCTGTCGTCCGCTTTCAAGCTTGGGCGATGCACGAGGTGCCCTTGAAGAACTCTCGCGGCGCATGATCGGGCTGGTCATGGATGAGGGTTACATTCGTCTCCTTCGCGTTTGCATCGGCGCGGTTCCGGTTCTGCCGGAGGCAGGCGAAATATACATGGATGCAGGCCCGACGCGCGCCATCACACACGTCGCGCAAATACTCAAAGACTTGCACGAAACGAAATCACTGAACGTTGAAAACGTTCAAAACGCCGCCAGTCAGTTCATTCACCTGTCCATCTCCGGCGTCATCATGCCGCGATTGCTGGCCGTCGACCAGCCCGTCGATGCATCTGAGCATTCAAAGAGGGCGGTTGACGCTTTTCTGGGGGTATATGGCCGACGCAATGACTTATAGCGTGGGAGGCCCAACAGCTTGCCTTCTGGTGCTTCGACAGGTGCCATGCCGCGCCTCAAGGTGACGGATCCGGTTGAACACTTGACCCGGATGGTGCCGGACACTAGCTACCCACGCAGATGCACCGACCGGACGGTACAGTTTTGAGTGAACACATGACCCCAGCAGAAACCAGAAGCGCGTCTCGCAGGATACTGTCTGCTGCGCGCGTGATCGCCGCGCGTGCAGGTGCGGGAAAGATAACGATCGACGCGGTTGCAAAGGAGGCGGGCCTCAGCAAGGGGGGCGTGCTTTACAATTACCCGACAAAGAAGGCCCTGCTCTCGGGGCTGCTCGATGCGATGTTGGCCGAACACCGGGAGCTGCTGGAGAGCGTGCCGGAGCGGCACCCCGCGCGAACCCTGCGTGGTCATCTCGAAACGGTTCTGCAATCGCAAGAGGTGGATGATGACCTGTCGATGGCGATCCTCGCGACAGCGGCGTCAGATCCGCAACTGCTCGATCCGCTGCGGGGAGAATTGAGCGACGACATCGGGCGTATCCTGTCCGACACACAAGACCCGCAGGGTGCCATGGTGGTTTTTTGGGCGATTCAGGGGGTGCGCTTCCAGAAACTTCTCAAGCTGCCAGACGGCGGGGCGGATCTCCGTGGTCGCGTCATCGAAAGATTAAGGACCCTGATCGATGAACTCGAATAGAATGAAGCAGAGCTGGAAACGGATCGCATCGGTTACCGTGATCGCGGCTGCGGCGCTGCTGGTTTTGTCGGTGTTTCCGGCGCTCCGGACCGATGTCCGGGCCCAGACAACGACTGACGCGACAAAGCCTGCGGCCGAAACCAGCGAGGGGGCTGAACACGACCGGAAGGTCACAGTAGAAGTGACCCGAGCAACAAGTCGCACCGTCACGCGTGGCCGCACCGTTGCCGGGCGGGTCGCGCCAGCCCGCACCGTAGACATCGCTTTCCAGGTTTCTGGACAGGTCCTGCGCCTCGAGGTGGATCCGGGCGACAAGATCAGCGAAGGCGATCTGATCGCGGAACTCGATCCGGTCGATTTCGAACTTGCGGTGGATCGGGCGCGGGCCGCCTTTGACCTGGCGAAATCCGAGCTCGAGCGCGCGAAAAGCCTTGCCGAACGGGGGGTTGCGGCCGAAGCGCGCTTCGAAACGGCCAGCGCCGAATACGCGCAGGCCGAAGTTGCGCTGCGCGAGGCCGAGCGGCGCCTCTCACAGACGCAGATCATCGCGCCTTTCGATGCAATCGTGGCGCGCACCTTCATCGAGGAATATGTCAACGTCACCTCCGCGGCGCCGGTTGCGCGTCTTCAGGATGTCAGCGAGATGCGGATCATGATCTCTCTGCCGGAAGAATTGGCGGCGGTCGCACGCAGCGCACCCGACGCCTTCGATCTCGTGGCAAGTTTTCCAGCCGTGCCCGGCTACACGGCTCCGCTCATGCTTCGGTCTTTTGCAACCGATGCCGACCGCACGGCGCAGACCTACGATGTGGAATTTGCCATCCGGGGTGATGTCGACTCGCGTCTTCTGCCGGGGATGACGGCCAGGGTGCGTCTTTCAAATGCGGCGGCCGAAGCCAGTGCACAATCCGCCATGGTCCCCGTGTCGGCGATCGATACCTCTAGCCGAACCGAGCCTTCGGTCTGGATTTACGACGAAGAGTCGGGGCAGGTCACGCGCCGGACCGTGCGTCTGGGCCTTCCCGTCGATAACGAGATCGTGGTTCTGGAAGGTCTCCAAGGCGATGAACTGGTCGTCTCCGGCGGGTGGTGGCGGCTTCGCGACAATCAGACCGTGACGGTTGCGGGGCTCTGATCCCGCCCCCTTGACAGGACACGAACAGATCCATGGCATTCAGCATTTCCGGCGCAAGCATCCAGAGGCCCGTGGCGGTCTGGCTCCTCATCCTTTTTTGCCTTCTTGGCGGGTATTGGGGGCTGAACACCGTGGGCCGCCTTGAAGACCCGAGTTTCACGCTCAAGACCGCGCTAGTCTTCGTGCCGTATCCCGGCGCGACAGCAGTCGAGGTCGAGGAAGAGGTCTCTGACGTCATCGAAAACGCGCTGCAGCAGATGAAGCAGCTTGACCGGGTCGAATCCAAGTCGATGCCGGGCATGGCGCAAATCACCGTGGAGATCGAGGGCACATATGGCCCGGATGAGATTCCGCAGGTCTGGGACGAGATGCGCCTGCGCATCCGCGACGTGGAGGGTGACCTTCCGAAAGGCGCACGCGCGCCCATCGTCAACGATGATTTCGGCGATGTTTACGGCATGTTCTACGCGGTGAAAACCGAAGGTCTGACCCCGCGCGAAGAGCGGGATCTGGCTACGCGATTGCGGCTGGGGCTGGTGACCGTCGACGGTGTCGCCAAGGTCGAGGTTCAGGGCCTCACCGAAGAGGTGATCACGATCTCGATTCCATCCGCGCGCCTGACAGAGCTGGGCCTTCCGCCCAACCAGGTTCTGAGCGTGCTGAACGATGAGAACCTTGTCTTCGATAATGGCGAGATCACCGAGGGGCCGGCCCGGATAGGACTGTCCGTGCCGCCAGGTTACGTGACCCCCGAAGGGATCGAGGAGTTGCGGCTTGGCGCGGCCGGAGAGGTTGGGCAGGTCGCGATCCATAATATTGCCCGCGTCGCCCGCGACGAGGCGGAACAGCCCAGTCAGATCATCCGGCAGAACGGCACCGCGGCCTTCACCCTCGGGGTGTCGGCGCTGACGAACCGAAACGTGGTCGAAGTTGGCGCGGCAGTCTCGGCCCGGCTTGAGACGTTGAAGGCTGAGTTGCCGGAAGGTGTCGAAGTCACGCCGATCTACGAACAGCACGTCGTCGTTGATCAGGCCGTCTCCAGCTTTCTTCTGAGCCTTGCGATGTCGGTCGCCATCGTTGTCGGGGCGCTGATGCTGACAATGGGCTGGCGCGCGGGCCTCGTGGTGGGCGCGACGCTCGGGCTTACGGTTTTCGTGACACTGTTCTTCATGTCGGTCTTCGGGATCGCAATGGAACGGATCAGCCTTGGTGCCCTGATCATCGCGATGGGGATGCTGGTGGACAACGCCATCGTGATCACCGAGGGGATGGTGATCGGCATGGCGCGCGGCAAAAGCGCCGAAGACGCCGCCGCCGAAACCGAAACCTCGACCTCGATTCCGCTTCTTGGTGCGACCGTGATCGGGATCATGGCCTTTTCCGGGATTGGTCTGTCGCCGGATGCCACCGGCGAGTTTCTGTTCTCGCTCTTCGCGGTGATCACCATCTCGCTGCTGATGAGCTGGATTCTGGCCGTTACGGTCACGCCCTATCTCGGCAAGCTGCTGCTCAAGGCCCCCAAAAACACCTCGGACGATCCTTACAAGGGCGCGTTCTACGCGATCTATCGCGGGTTGCTCTGGCTCGTGCTGCGCGCGCGTGTGCTGGTTGTGCTTGTAATCGTGGGAATCACGATTGTGTCGGTGATGGCCTTCGGGCAGGTCAAGCAGGCCTTTTTCCCGGCGTCAAATACCCCGCTTTTCTATGTCGAATTCCAGATGCCGCAAGGGACCGACATCAACGTCACCGACCGTGAAATGAAACGGCTCGAGCAGTTGATCCTGTCTGAAGACAAGGTGACGGACGTGACGACCCTGGTGGGGCGTGGCGCGAGCCGATTCATGTTGACATACAACCCGGAGCAGGCAGATGCCAGCTATGGCCAGCTTATCGTTCGTGTGGCCGACGCCGAGGCGATCCCGGCTATGGCCAATCGATTGAATCGTGATCTGCCGGCCGAATTTCCCAACGCGCTCGTCCGGGTCGAAGAGCTCGTCTTTGGCCCACCCTCAGGTGCCGATGTGGCGGTCCGGTTCTCTGGTCCCGATCCGGTCGTTCTGCGCCAACTCGCCGATGATGCAACACGGATATACGAGGCCGCAGGCACAATTACCAACCCGCGCACCAATTGGCGCCAGCGCGAAATCCTTGTTGAGCCGATCGTCGATGAGTCGCGCATGCGGCTGGCCGGGGCCACGCGCAGCGCGATTGCCGATACCGTCCGCTACGGAACGTCGGGCTTGCGGGTCGGTGAATTGCGCGAAGGCGACGAGGTCATCCCGATCCACCTGCGGCTGCCCGCGACCGAACGGGACGGGGTTGACCGCGTTCGGGATCTGTCGGCCTGGTCCGATGGTGCTGGCACCTACGTTCCCATGGCCAACCTTGTGGAACGGTTCGAGCCGCGCCTCGTCGAGGCGCTGATTCACCGGCGCAACCGCGAACGTACCATCACTGCCCTTGGCGGTGCACGGGCGGATCTCACCGCCGATGAGGCCTTCAAAAGCGTGCGGGCCGAGATCGAGGCCCTCCCGCGTCCCGACGGCTACAGCATGGAGTGGGGTGGCCAGTATGAAAGTTCAACCGACGCCCAGACCAGCCTTGGCAAACAGCTTCCCCTCGGCTTCCTTGTCATGCTGACAATCTCCATTCTCATGTTCAACAAGGTGCGCCAACCCCTCATCCTTTGGCTTGTCGTGCCAATGTCCGTGACGGGCATGGTGCTCGGGCTGCTTTTCACCGGCCTGCCTTTCACCTTCACTGCTCTGCTCGGCTTCCTTTCGCTGTCGGGAATGCTGATGAAGAACGCGATCGTTCTGGTCGAAGAGATCGACGTTCAGCGCGCAGAGGGTGTGGCGGATTACAAGGCAGTGATTGACGGTTCGGTCAGTCGTCTACGCCCTGTGGTGCTCGCCGCAGGCACGACGATCTTCGGCATGATACCCCTGCTGCCGGATGCGTTTTTCGCGTCTATGGCGGTGACGATCATGGGTGGCCTCGCGTTTGCCTCGGTGCTGACCCTTGTCGCCGTGCCGGTGCTTTACGCACTTCTTTTCCGCATCCGTCCACCAAAAGAAGAAAGCACCGACTCGAAAACCGGAACAGCCTCTGGTTGAAGTGGTTCATGCTTCAAGTAGGTAGGGATCACCCTTGGAACAAAATGCCTTTGTAGAGTAGCGCCAGCTTCTAAATCGTGGCGAAGGCAGGCGATATTTTCTTTAGACCATCAACATTTCTTGCTTGCGCGAGGGTCAGCTACGCCCGGAAAAGAGAAAGTTGCCGCAAAGCGGTCCGTTCGTTAAACGCAAAAGGCCCACCAGTGATGGCGGGCCTTCCGGTTGAATTCTCTGTATCAGTTCGCGCAGGCGCGGATGGCTTCGATGTCCGGCCCATTGGGTGACCGACCCAGATTGAAGGGGGCGGACGCATCGCGCCATTTGGCGTAATCGGCCAGATATTCGAGCTGGCTGAGATAGACCTTGGCCGAGGCGGGGTTTTCGCAGGCGGTCTCGATGATCACCTCATTGGCGAGTTCCTGCACGCGCGCCAAGGTCTCGTCGTCGTAGCGGGTGATCTCGATGCCAGCGTCCTTGAACTGCTGATAGGCCTCGGTGGCGCGCTTTTCGGTGAAGGAAAGCGACCAGATCAGATTGGCCTGAGCCGCGATTTTCAGATCCTCCTGCGTTTCAGGAGAGAGCGCATCCCACGAGGCCTTGTTGATCATCACGCCAAAGACCGAAGCCGATTGGTGCCAGCCCGGAGTGGCCCAGAACTTGGTCACCTGATGGAAGCCGCCTGAATAATCAACATTGGGGGTCGAGAATTCTGCGCCGTCGATCACGCCGCGTTCTAGCGACTGATAGATTTCGCCACCGGCCATGGAGACCTGATTGCCGCCGAGTTTTTCGAGCAGGCGACCCTGTTCCAGACCGGACAGGCGCAGGCGTTTGCCTTGCAGATCCTCAAGGGTCACGATGGGCTCATTGGTACGGAAACCGGATTCGTTGTTGGTCACGCCGTAGGGCAGGTAGACCATGCCGAATTTGCCGTAGATCTCGTTATAGAGATCGGCACCACCCCATTGTTCGATCCAGTTGACGTAGTCGATGGCGTTGAAGAGGCTGGCGGTGGTGAGCATTGTCGACGCACGGACCCGGATGCTCGGGCAGGTGGCCCCGAAACCTTCGTCGCCCTGGAAGGCTGGCGGTAGGTCGCCCGGGGAGGCGATCCGCCATCGAAACTGCCCCGTGCTGTCGTAAGAACCATGCCGGATCAGGTCCGTGCGTCGACAATGCTCACCTTCGCCAACCACCCCCTGGGACAAAGAAGCGTCAAACACATCAATGGAGCGGATGAAGGCAAAGGCGGACCCACTGACATCGATATCAGCACCATGTCCGACGGCCTGCGCGAGATGGAGCCCTTCCATCTGGGGGGGCCGGGGAAACTGCTGGCCCGGGATTGACCCCCGCCAGCCTGTAAAGGCGCGCGACTGGGTCCGGCGTTTCAAGCGCCGCGCGCATCGGGCAGCGCCAGATCTGCAGTGGTGGCTCGACCGGCCAGGGTGTTATGCGGCGGATGAACTCCGCGCGCGCGCGGGCACAGGGAACCGACGCGGGCCAACCGCCTGCGAGGCACAACAGGATCGCACAGCCGATCTGGTAGCCTTGTGCGGCAACGGGTTTGGCAGCGAGCGGTGTGAGCCCGATCGCGATCATCGCGGCCGTTGACAGAAGCCGCCTCATGACAGAGTGTCCGATACCCTTAAAATTGAGACTGTGAACTGAATGAAAACAACGACTGAATTGCACAATTTTAAGACTCTTTCAGATTGATTTTTCGGTTGGATGGGCGGAAACCGGACTTCCTGTGCAAATGCGCGGTGCATCCTTCATCAAAGCAAAAGCGGACATTCGTAAATAGAAAACTGATCACTCATTTTTCCGACCGTCCGAGAGATGAGTGGCAATGCTTAGTGGATAGAGATGTGCCGTCCGGCTGAACGCTGCGCAGCACCGGCCACATTACCGAGGCGTTTGGCCCTACAAGAAAAAGGACTCGACCACTGGTCCCCTACGGCAGCGCGGAACTCGAGTCTCGTCCACGGCCTCTTATGGGTCGGGGCCCTCTTCGTAGTCGAAGGGGATAAGCTTTCGCCCACGTGCTGATGGTAGACCAGCTTTTCGACCTGCGCGTTCACCACGGCCCCGAGTAGGATCAGGAAACTGCTGATCCATAGCCAGACCAGCATGGCGATCACTGCGCCGATGGAGCCGTAAACCTCGTTGTAGTTGCCGAAATTCGACACGTAATAGCTGAACGCCATGGACACGATGGCCCAGCATGCCACGGCGACGACCGCGCCGGGGCGAATGGCACGCGTGCTGCCCCGCGCCTTGTTCGGGCCGTAGCGATACAGCAAGAGCACGCCGGCCAGCAGAACCGTCACCGCGATCGCCCAACGCACCAGTTCCACCAGTATGCTGCCCAGGGTTCCCAGCGGAAAGAACGCCAGCACCACGGGTGTGACAACCAGCGTCAGTAGCGACACCACGCCGACAGACATCAACATACGCGTCAAAAGGATGGCGCGCAGATAGTGCGAGGCAGTCGCGCGGTTCTTCTCCCCGTGGACGGCGTTCAGCCCGGTCATCATCGCGGACACCCCGGCGCGCGCCGTCCACAGCGCCAAGAAGATCGACGTTGCGCTCGCTAGGCCAAGGGTATCCGGTCGCGACGACACGGGGCTGACGATCTGACGGTTGACGATGTTGTAGACATCTGTCGGAAGAAGCGTGCGGATTTCTTCTATCTGCACTGTTACCACCGCAGGATCCGCAATCAAGCTCATCACCGCGATGAGCGCGGCGAGCGCCGGAAACAGCGACATCATTGCGAAAAAGCCTACACCCGCCGACAAGAGCGCGAGGTTGGTATCGCCGACCTGGGCGGCCCCGCCCTTCATGCCCTGCCAGAACGTGCCCAATGTAGATCGTTCTGTCTCGTCCATGCCGTTTCCTCCTACGCCTTCTCGGCTTGGGGTTTTTACTCGGGGCCCGGCTCTCCCTCCTCGGATTCCTTGAAGTTACAGCGCACAGAACCGTCTATCTGACGTGTCATGCTCACGATAATAGGAGATTTACTTCCGCCAATCGCGGCGCGGTCCGGTGTCGATGTGGACAAAGCCGCGCGACGGATACCAGCCGACACCGCCAGCACCTTCGGCGCGGGCCAGCCCGCGCAGGCGGCGCGTTGTCACGCCGGGTGTGTGGAGATCAAGCGCCCGACCGCGCATATGAAAGCTGTTTGTCGCGCTGCCCCGCAATGCCGCGTTGGTCGCTTGTGTACGGTAGGCCGAGGTGATCACGACCGGCCGATCACCGATCCTGCGCTGAATGCGTCCGACCAACTTGATTAGCTCGAGGTCCATTTCCGTGGACTGACCGGCGCGAACATCGCGCAACAGACGGTTCAGGGCTTCAAGCGCAGCTTGGTCCGGTTCATGACCGAGCAGGCGTTTGCGGACAAGATCGCCGCGAAAAACCTCTCCCGTGCGTTGGCGGACCAGGTGAAGTTCCAGATCACCAAGCGCCAGAGCGGGCGTCGCAAGGCCGCTTGCCGCCAATGAAACGGCACCGGTCAGAAATTGTCGTCGGGATTGCATTGCGTATCCTCCTTTTTCTTGCCGCGTTTCGAGTGCCAAGGAGGTAGAGGGGCGGTTCAAAAGTGTAAAATTGATAATATTTTGGCGTGAGGTGAGATATTCTCGTCTCAAAGCTGTTGATCCGGATGTGATGGAGCATGCGAATGGATATTGCCTTGGTAAAAACCTTTCTCGAAGTCGCGGCAACGGGGTCCTTCGTACATGCCTCCGAAAGGTTGTTCGTGACCCAATCGGCGGTCAGCCTGCGGATACGCCGGTTGGAGGAAATGCTGGGCCATGAGCTTTTCACCCGGTCCAAGGCCGGGGCATCCCTGACATCGGCGGGGCAGGAATTCGAAGGCTATGCACTTAGCCTTTTGAAGCTTTGGGAAGAGTCGCGTCAGCAGATCGCCCTACCGCAAGGCTATACCGAGAGCATCAGCATCGGTGCGCAGTATTCCCTTTGGCCGCGCCTTGGGTTCCGGTGGATCGACGAGATGCGCGCGGCCATGCCCGAGCTCAGCATCCGCGGCGAGGTCGGGATGCCCGACCGGCTGACCCGGCAGTTGATCGAAGGGACGCTACAGGCGGCCTTGCTTTATACCCCACAATTGCGCCCCGGCCTGACAATCAAGCCGCTGATGTCGGAAGACCTGGTCATGGTCGCCTCTTGGCCCGACCCCGACCTCGAGAAACTCCAAGGGCGCTACGCCTTCGTCGACTGGGGCCCGGAATTTGTCCATGCCCATGCATTGCATCTGCCTGAGCTGACCAACCCCGGCCTGACGCTTGCCTTGGGATCGTTGGGGGCCGATTTCATCATGAATCGCGAGTTCGCCGCCTATCTGCCCGCCCGCTATGTCAAAACCTATGTAGACGCGGGGCAATTGTATTACGTGCCTGACGCGCCAACATTCCCGTTCCCGATCTGGTCGGTCTGGCGCGAAGATCTGGATGATCGCGTGGCCAGTGTTGCAAACGCGGCCCTCAATAAGGTGATTTCGACGCTTGAGGAGGATCAGGAGGCCGTTCAAGAGGAACTGGAAGACCTGAGCGAGGATGGCGAAATCGAGACCCTTGGGGATATTTTCACGGAAGAAGAATGAGTTTTTCTTATTCTATACATGCTTCAAATTCGTTTTTCTTAATGTTTCGGCGGGCTTAGGCTGCGGTGGACCTATTGGCCCAAGTGGTCAAGGTCGTGGCCGCCTGCCGATGTCTCATCCCCATACACGAGAGTGGCAGGCGGCCCACGCAGGTTGCGGCCCGGCCTTGGCCGGCTACGCGACCCTTGCAAGGCATATAATCGCTTCCAACAGGGAAATTGCCTCAACTCTGGGCGGGTTCATCCCCGCCCTTTTTCTTGTGGTCGGCGGGGAATGGCCGGTGTGATCGCGTGAGGCTTGATTCAAAACGTCGTTAGGTAGGAGGCTGAACAATACGATTTTGAGATGAGCAATTCTTGCCTTAAGGGTAAATATTATTCGTTTTCCATATGACTGGCCCGATAATATCGTTACGGCATGATGGAAAAGTGGAAAACAAACAGCGCGGCCCCGGTCGAGGGTGACCCGCAAAATTCTCATATCTCGGAATTGTATCTGCCGGAGTCGAACCGTCGGTTCGGGTTCCGCGTGGGTGGGTTAATGGAAGGCCCCAATGTTGTCGTTGCCTGTCAGGCCGCGCTGGCGCGGCAGGTGTATCAGCGGCTTTTGCTGATCCCCAGTCTCAACCGTCTTAAGGGGCGGTTGTTCCTGATCTCGCTGGACCGTTTGGATGACCTGCAAGAGCTCGGGTCGTTGCGGGGACTGCTTGGGGTGCGTGACCCGATTGATAACATCCTGACCTTGCCGGCCGCGGAGCTGGATACACTGGATGAGACAGCCGCCGCCGAATTGGTACGGCGCAACTACTATGCGGTTCTGCGCCTCTGCGCACGCATGGGCATGGTGCAAGGCCGTGGCATTCCCGACCGCGACGCGCCGCTGGCCTAAACGCCGACCTTACCTTTCAGAACGGACACCCAATGACCGATCTCGATATCAACGACCGCGCCATGGAAGATCGCCTTTTGGAGGCGATCCGGGATGAAGACAGCGCCGCGATTGCCGAGGTGCTGGACCCCCTGCCATACAGTGACGCGTTGCGGCTTTTGTTGAACCTGCCAGAGCAGGAACGCGACCGCGCCTTTGCCCTGATGCCCACCCACTTGGCGGCCGAGATGGTCGAGGAAGCCCCCCATGAAATGGCGGCTGCGCTGGTGGCGCATATGGCCCCGATCAAGGCCGCTGAAGTTCTGGACGAGCTTGGGACGGACGTACAGGCCGACGTTGTGGCCGAGATGGAGGCAACCGACGCCGAGGCGATTCTGGGCGAGATGGAGGATGGACACGCCGAAGACGTGCGGCGGCTGATCACCTATCCCGAGTGGACCGCTGGTGCGTTGATGACCGCCGAGGCGTTTTCCTTTCCACAAGAGGCCACTGTTGGAACGGTTTTGCGCCGTTTGGCAAGTGAAGATGAGGATTTCGAGCGCTATCGCGGTCAGCATCCCTATATGCTTGACGATGCAGGCCGGCCAGTGGGCGTCGTCTCTCTGCGCGGCCTTTTGACGGCCAAGCGCAGCGTGAAACTGTCGGAAATCATGAGCGCGCCGATGACCGTTTCGGTCGAGACGGCGCTTGAGACTCTGGAAGACATCTTTGACGAGCATCCGTTCCTCGGCCTGCCGGTGGTTGAGGCTGACGGGCGGCTGGCAGGGGCACTGTCGCGTGCCGCTGTCGATGAAGCCTTGGCCGAACGCGCCGAAAGCGAAAGCCTTCGCCGTCAGGGTGTTTTCGGCGACGAGCTGCGCTCGATGCCGACGTTGCTGCGTTCACGTCGTCGCTTGGCGTGGCTGTCGGCCAATATCGTTCTGAACATCATCGCCGCCAGCGTGATCTCGGCCTACGAGGAGACGCTGGCGGCCGTAATCGCCATCGCAGTGTTCTTGCCGATGGTCTCTGACATGTCGGGCTGTTCGGGCAATCAGGCCGTGGGTGTGACCATGCGCGAGCTGTCCCTTGGCCTTGTGCGCCCAGTTGATGCGCTCCGCGTCTGGCTCAAGGAGGTCACTGTCGGGGCCATGAACGGCGTGGCGCTTGGGGTGCTGATCGGCATCGTGGCATGGGCGTGGAAGGGCAACCCGTGGCTTGGCCTCGTGATTGGAAGCGCGCTGGCGCTGAACACGGTGCTGGCGGTGTCGATTGGCGGCGTGGTGCCACTTTTGCTGAAACGTCTGGGGCAAGACCCGGCCGCCGCGAGCGGGCCGTTGCTAACCACGATCACCGACATGGCCGGGTTCTTTCTGGTGCTCAGCCTCGCCAGCCTTGCGATGCCTTGGCTCATTTGAATCGGAGAAAAGAATGAAACGGAAAAACGAACACGCGTTCATTTTCGTGACGGCCATTGTGATCCTGATTTTGTTACTGGGGTTTTTGTGGGTCCGGGACCTAACGGATCAAAACCCACAAGACCATTCAGCGGACGAAGGCGCCCCAGTCACCGAAGCAACCCCGCTCAGGATATCCCGTCTGAAGAACGATAAACCGCGTTTTGACATGGAATGGTTGCGGGCCCTGCCATCGCCCCTGGATCTGAGTGAGCAGGAGATGTGTCTTGCAGAAGCTCTCTATTTCGAAGCGCGAGGAGAGCCGGTACAGGGCCAGATTGCGGTCGCCGAAGTCATCCTGAACCGTACTCAGAGCGCGCGTTTTCCTGACACGGTTTGCGACGTTGTTTATCAAGGCAGCCACCGGCGCAACGCCTGTCAGTTCAGCTATGCGTGCGACGGTGCACCCGAACGCTTCGATGAGCGTGACGCATATGACCGCGCGAAACGTCTGGCGGCACACCTTTTCGATGAAGGACGCGCCGGACTGGCCCGCGGTGCCGAGTTTTACCATGCTGTCACGGTGCAGCCGTCCTGGGCCGAAAAGCTGCATCAGGTCGCAAGGATCGGTGACCACATTTTCCTGCGGCATCCGGAGTCTCGTCCCGCAGACGAGACAAGACGCGAATGACCGTTCAAGGTGCGTCAAAAGGGACGTCCACCCGCCGTCGAAAATCACTGAAAGACCGAACGCCGGTCCTTATCGGATGGCGTGAACACATTACGCTGCCGTCTCTTGGTTTGGACAACATCGAGGCCAAGATCGACACTGGCGCACGCACGACGGCGCTTCATGCCAGCCGTATCCGAACCTTCGACCACGATGGTGACTTATGGGTGGAGTTTCACCCGGAACACGACCGGTTGGATAATGTCAGCATGTGCCGGTGCCCGGTCAAGGAACGCCGCGCTATCACCAATACAAGTGGCGTTCCCGAGGACCGGATCATCCTTCGCACGCGCCTGCTGATCGCCGGGCATCGGCTGACAGTGGACATCTCGCTCGCTGATCGCGCCGACATGGCCTTTCCCATCATCATCGGGCGCACCGCCCTGCGCCGGGGCCGGTTGCTGGTCGACAGTGGCCGATCATGGCTCACAACTCCTCAGAAAGGAAATTGAAATGAAAATCGCGATGCTCTCCCGCGCGCCCAACTTGTATTCCCACAAACGGCTGAAAGAAGCTGCTCTGGATCGCGGGCATGACTTCGACATCATCAACACGACGCGCTGTTACATGAACATCGCCTCGCGTCGGCCCGAAATTTACTACAACGGGGAAAAATTGCCCCTCTACGATGCGGTGATCCCGCGTATTGGCGCATCCGTCACATTCTACGGTCTGGCTGTTCTGCGCCAATTCGAAATGATGGGCGTCTATCCCGTCAACGAAAGCGTCGCGATCGGTCGGTCGCGTGATAAACTGCGCTCGATGCAGTTGCTGGCGCGCGATGGTGTGGGGCTGCCGGTGACAACCTTCGCCCATGACCCCAAGCAAACCGAAGAAGTTGTCAAGGTCGCTGGCGGTGCGCCGATGGTGGTCAAACTTTTGGAGGGAACCCAAGGGATCGGTGTGGTTCTGGCTGACACGGATCGTTCCGCAAAGTCGGTGATCGAGGCTTTCCGTGGCGCCGGCATCAATATCTTGGTGCAGGAATTCATCAAGGAAGCGGGCGGCACCGACATTCGTGCCTTTGTCATCGGCGGCAAGGTCGTGGCGGCGATGAAGCGGACCGGCGCCGAAGGCGATTTCCGCTCTAACCTACACCGCGGGGGATCGGCGGCGGTGGTCAAGATCAGCCCCGAAGAGCGCTCAACCGCCCTGCGCGCTGCCAAGAGCATGGGCCTGAATGTCTGTGGCGTCGATATGCTGCGCTCCAACCACGGTCCGGTTGTTATGGAGGTGAACTCTTCCCCCGGGCTTGAAGGCGTTGAGAAAGCCACAGGCAAAGATATTGCGGGCATGATCATAGAACACATCGAAAAAAGCGCCGTTCCAGGCAAGACCCGCACGAAGGGACGCGGATAATGGCCGGCAGAGCCGCGTTTGAAATCGGGGGCAAAGTCATCGCCCCCGGCACCCGCCGCACCATAGACCTTCCGGTCAGCGTGATGTCGGATCACACCCCGGTCACGATGTCGGCTCATGTCATCCATGGCCGTCGCGATGGGCCTGTGGTGTTCGTCAGTGCCGGAGTGCATGGCGACGAAATTATCGGGGTTGAGATCGTGCGTCGCCTACTTGGCATGCCCAACCTGAAAAGCCTCCGGGGGACCTTGATCGCGGTGCCGATAGTCAACGCTTTCGGGTTTCTGACGCATTCGCGCTATCTGCCGGACCGCCGCGATCTGAATCGCTGTTTTCCGGGAACGCAAGGTGGCTCGCTGGCGTCGCGACTGGCAAAATTGTTCATGACCGAAATTGTCGGGCGCAGCGATCTTGGGATTGACCTGCATTCGGCCGCCGTGCATCGCACTAACCTTCCGCAGGTGCGGATATCGCCAGACAACCGTGAAACCCTGCGGCTTGCCCGGGCGTTTGGCGCGCCTGTGATCCTGCGCTCGCAGCTGAGAGACGGATCATTGCGCGGTGCGGCCAAAGAGGCAGGCGTCGATGTTCTGCTCTACGAAGCCGGCGAAGCGCTGCGCTTTGATGAAATGGCAGTGCGCGCAGGCGTGTCAGGCATTCTGCGTGTGCTCAAAGACCAGTCCATGTTGCCAGCAAAGGGCATTTCAAAAGCCCGGCGGAAACCATTGCTGTCGAAATCGAGTCGCTGGTTACGCGCACCGCAAGGCGGGCTTTTACGCGCGTTCAAATCCGAAGGCGATATGGTCTTGGAAGGTGAGACCCTTGCAATCGTCTCCGACCCTTTCGGAGAAGTCGACATACCAGTGATCTCCGACCGCGCGGGGCTGATCGTGGGGCGCACGGTCTTTCCCAGCGTGAACGAAGGCGACGCCCTTTTCCATGTTGCGCAGGTTTCGGACCCGGACGAGGCAGAGCAAACTCTGGAACATCTTTCGTCGCAGCTCGAGGAGGATCCCATTTTCGACGAGGACGAGATTATCTGAGCGCTTCATCGCTTACCGTCATGTCGTGCGGCGCACAAAGCCCTTGGTTTATGCGCCATCAAATCGCAGCTCGGCTCGCCCATAGAGAGCCGTAATGCTGGTGCCGGAAAACTCTCGCGAATGGCGAGAAAATGTTTGGCATGTGATCAGAAGCCTATGGCTGCCGCCTCTTGGTTTGGACAATATCATGGCCAAACTTGACAATGCCGCGGTACGGCCGCACTGCTCACTCGGCTTTTACCTATGTGTTCTGTGTGGGCCAAGCAACATTCGCGTAAGGCGGCTTGGCCCCGCCTGCATGAGTTCGGAAGCTCCTCGATGTTGCTCTCGCAGCGAAAGTCATGTTTGGCGGACCACACTGCAGAATCGACTGTCAGCTTTCAATGCCGGCTCCGGGCCGTCCGTGAAGACGGCCCATGCCTTTAGATTTCGATAGCTTCGGCGATAGCCAGCGCATCTTCAAGCTCAACGCCAAGGTATCTAACAGTGCTGTCCATCTTGGTGTGGCCCAACAATAACTGGACCGCCCGAAGGTTGCCCGTCTTCTTGTAAATTTGGGTCACCTTCGTTCGCCGCATCGAGTGGGTGCCATAGGCGCTGGCCTCCAGACCGATGGATGTAACCCAGTCACGCACAATTCGCGCGTACTGGCGAGTCGAGATGTGGAGCCGTTCGTGAAAGCGCCCGGGCCAGAGGTATTCGGATCCGACCATCAGCGGCTCCCGCATCCATCTGGCGAGCGATGCACGGGTGCCTTCAGAGATTTCGAAACGTACAGGTTTTTGGGTCTTGCTCTGAAGAACCGACGCGCGTTCTTTGATTTGCCCTGACGACATGACATCGACCACCTTCATCTTCACCAGATCGCAGCCGCGCAACTTGCTGTCGATGGCAAGATTGAAAAGGGCCAGATCGCGATGGTTCTCGACCAGCTCCAGCCGCACCCTGATCGCCCAGACGTGTTTGGGCTTTAGCGGCCGTTTCTGGCCGACGATCCGGCCTTTGTTCCAAGCCGGGCGTAGTGCGCGGATGGCGGGTAAGTTTGGTGTTTCCATGACGAATCCTCCGATCCACCACGCCCTCCCACATCGACAACCCGACGTTGACACTGCATCTTATCATGAAATGATGCAATGCATCCGAGGTCGGCTTGGAGGCCGTGTTGGACATCGGGGCGCGAAGGTCCAGCGCGGAATCAAGCTCGCAGGCCGCCGCGCATCGCCGGGCCGCCCTGGCACGGCGATTTGGCAAAGCTGGGTGCTCCGCTCATACGTTTTTTGGATTTGGCAGGTATAAGGTACCATAGACCAATCGTCGTATCGCCGCAACGCGGCCCGGCTATACGCGGCTATTTTTAATGTCTGCTCCCATCCCTCTGCCGACCTTAACCCTCTGAAAATGCTGCACGATGAACGAATGGCAGGTCTGGTGAAGCTGCGCTGCAGCGCCGGTCACCTTGGCGAGCGGCGGCTTTGGGCCGATTGTGTTGAAAAGCTCCCCCCTGACCATGAACGGTCAAATCAGCAGAAGATCCTCCTGCCAACTTTCCATTCTGCAAACGTGGTTTTCCAAAAGGGAGCCCAAGAGAAAGCTGCTCCAAAACTTCAGGACGATTTTCGCATGGTGGAGTTTTTCAACACAATCGGCCGATCACTGCGCTTAAATGGCCCACGTGGACCGAAGTTGGGCGTTACGCGGAACAATAATGGAACGCAGTTCAGATTGACGAGAACCCGTTCTCTTCAATTCCGGAAGAATGGCGGCATGACTTACGCGTCACAAAAGGGTACACCCTCAGAAGACGGGCGAATGTGACAGACCAAAACGTCACAAATAAGTGGTCAGAAGTCAATTGTTACAGTATCAGAGTGTAAACCACCCTAATGTGACTGTTCTCCATGCCACGTATCGGATATGCCCGCGTAAGCTCATCGAGCCAGGACCTTGATGTTCAAAAAGCCAAGCTGAAGGCGGCAGGCTGTGAGGTCATCTGATCGGAAACGGTTTCCGGCGCGTCTCGCGATGACCGATCCGAACTGGCAACCGTGATGGAATTCCTGCGGGAAGGCGACGAGTTGGTCGTTCACCGTCTGGACCGCCTTGGTCGATCCACCCGCGATGTGCTGAACCTGGTCCATGAGTTGGACGCCAAGGGGGCATCGCTCCGGGTGCTCGAACCAGAAGTCACCACTGCTGGTGACATGGGCCGCATGGTGATCACTGTCCTCGGTATGGTTGCCGACATGGAGCTGAAGTTTATCCGCGACCGGCAGCGAGCTGGAATCGAAGCGGCTAAAGATAAAGGCGTCTACAAGGGGAGGCGGAAATCCGTTAATGATGACGAGATCCGACGATTGGCGAGCGAAGGCATCCCAAAAGCCCAGATCGCCCGTGATCTCGGCGTTTCAAGAATGACCGTCTACCGCGCCCTCGCGGATGCAGAGACCTGAAGCCGCCGTTCGATCAGGGCGCGGCGGATTCAACCAACGAGCCCGAAGTGACAGATGCTGCACGATGCACGAATGGCCACTTTTGACGCCGATGGTCAGTTCGAAGTTTGGCTGGTATTGGTCAATCATGTTTCATCCGATTGACGTTCAGGAAAGCCAACTGCAATGATGTTCAAAAAGATAATTG